>JBJEDP010000019.1:0-2196 GCA_051872175.1 Candidatus Limisoma sp. | reverse complement strand
CAAAGAATGTGCCGAAACTCTCGACCTGCACATCCACTACGCCGTAAAAGCCAACGCCAACCCGAAAATTCTTGCCATCGTTAAAGAATACGGACTCGGCGTCGACTGCGTCAGCGGCGGCGAAATTCAAGCAGCCATCGACGCCGGTTTCACAGGCTCCGACATAATGTTTGCCGGAGTGGGAAAAACCGACGAAGAAATTCGACTTGCTCTCGCCTCAGGCATACGTTGCTTCAACGTTGAGTCGCTTCCCGAACTGCTGAACATCAACGAAATAGCAGCGCAGACCAACAGCATGGCTCACATCGCCGTCAGGATAAACCCCAACATTGATGCTCACACCCACCAATACATCACAACCGGGCTTAACGAAAACAAATTCGGCATCAATCTCGAAAACCTCGGCGAATTCGTCAACACCGCACTTTCGCTGCCAAACATCGACCTCTGCGGCATTCACTACCACATAGGCTCTCAGATTCGCGACCTCCAACCTTTCGAACATCTCTGCGACAAAGTCAACGACACACTCGCCTACATCGAAAGCCTCGGCGCGCAAATCACAATAATCGACGTCGGCGGAGGACTCGGCATAAACTACGACGACCCCGACAGTGAGCCGATTGCCGACTTCAAGACCTACTTCGAAATCTTCGCACGCAACATCAAGCGTCGCCCCGACCAGCAAATACACTTCGAGCCCGGTCGCTCAATCGTTGCCCAAGCCGGAAGCCTCATCACACGAGTGCTTTACGTCAAAGAAGGTACAGCAAAAAAATTCGTCATCGTCGACGCCGGAATGACCGACCTCATTCGCCCCGCGCTCTACCAAGCGCACCACAAAATCGAGAACATCAGCTCGCATTCACCCGTCGACGACAAATACGACGTCGTCGGACCAATCTGCGAATCGTCCGACTGCTTCGGAACCGACGAACGCCTCCCGCTCACCAAGCGCGGCGACTTCCTTGCACTCCGCTCTGCCGGAGCCTACGGCGAAATAATGGCATCACGCTACAACTGCCGGCGACTCCCGGGTAGCATCCTGAGCACAGAACTCGATTAACAAAGTTCACGCTCTTAAAACTAAATTTAAAAACAAAAATTCGAAAAATATGGCTCTTCACATGAACCTAAGAGGAATGGGAGTTGCTTTGATAACCCCCTTCAAAGCCGATAAATCTATCGACTTCCCTGCACTCGCGAAACTGCTGGAATACATCATACAAAATAAAGCCGACTACATCGTCGTGCTCGGCACAACAGCCGAAACCGCAACACTCACCGAAGCCGAACGCGAACAAGTCAAAACGTTCGTCGTCGAACGCGTCAATTCGCGCGTTCCTCTCGTGCTCGGCGTTGGCGGCAACAACACAAAAGCCGTCACCGACTACCTCCGCCAAAACGACCTGTCGGCATTCAGCGCAATCCTCTCCGTAGTGCCCTACTACAACAAACCCTCGCAAGAAGGCATCTATCAGCACTACAAAGCAATCGCCGAAGCCTCGCCGCTGCCAGTCATCCTCTACAACGTCCCCGGACGCACCGGAGTAAACATGACCGCAGAGACAACCCTCCGACTCGCCAAAAACTTCACAAACATCATCGGCATCAAAGAAGCCTCGGGCAACATCACTCAGATGGACGACATCATCAAAAACAAACCCGCCGACTTCATGGTAATCTCCGGCGACGACGGCATTACATTCCCGCTCATCACCCTCGGCGCCGTCGGCGTAATCTCCGTTATCGGTAACGCTTTCCCACGCGAATTCTCACGAATGGTGCGACTCGCACTCGAAGGCGACTTCGCCAACGCCCTGCTAATCCACCACCGATTCACAGAACTCTTCAGCCTGCTCTTCGTCGACGGAAACCCCGCCGGAGTGAAATGTCTACTCAACGCAAAAGGCATGATTGAGAACGAACTGCGACTCCCTCTCGTGCCCACAAAAATTACAACATACGAGAAAATTCGACAAGTTTTGAACAAACTCGAAAATTAAAATCAATTTTTATTGCAAGGTTATAAAATTTAGGCTAACTTTGCAGCACTTTTTGGAGGAAATTTTGGGGTTCGGTAGCTCAACTGGATAGAGCATCAGCCTTCTAAGCTGAGGGTTCTGGGTTCGAGTCCCAGCCGGATCACTCGAGGGTCATCACCTACTATTGGTGGTGACTCTTTTTTTGTGTCTA
>JBJEDP010000018.1:0-10776 GCA_051872175.1 Candidatus Limisoma sp. | reverse complement strand
AACAGGTCCTGCAGCACGTGGTGACAAAGGTATAATCGACAAGCACTTATCGGTAATCGACAACGACACTGACCGAGCTATCTATAAATTATTATCAGAATCAATAATGCAAAACAACAAACAATGAGCGGAATACCCTACGACTTAACACGAATCAAAGCGTTTGCTTTTGATGTCGACGGCGTACTTTCGGCATCGACGATTCCTCTATACCCGACGGGAGAACCGATGCGAATGATAAACATAAAAGACGGCTATGCAATACAATTGGCTGTCAAATACGGATATGAGATAGCCGTTATTACAGGCGGCAATACCGAGGCGGTGCGCAAGCGTTTTGAAGGGCTCGGCGTGAAAGATGTCTTTATGGGTGTCGGTGTCAAATTGCCGACTTTCGAGCAGTGGCTCGCAGACCGTCAACTCGACCGAAGCGAAGTGCTCTTTATGGGCGACGATATACCCGACTTGGAGATACTGCAAAACGTAGGACTACCGACATGCCCGGCTGATGCGGCTTGCGACGTCAAGCAGATGGCTACCTACGTATCGCCGATGCGCGGTGGCGAAGGCTGCGCTCGCGACGTGATTGAACAAACAATGAGAGCACAAGGCAAGTGGCTCAGCGACAAAAAAGCATTTGGTTGGTAGGGTTATGTTGTCGAATTTGAATGATTTTGAGATAATTTTAGCGAGCGGTTCACCGCGCCGCCGCGAACTATTGGGCGGCTTGGGCATCGATTTTCGAGTAGCTCGATTGAATGATGTCGACGAATCGTATCCGAGCGATTTGCCGGCAAACGAAGTTGCGGAATATCTGTCGAAGAAAAAAGCAGACGCATACAGGAAATCGCTTACCGACCGACAGTTAATCATCACTGCCGACACCGTTGTGATTACCGACGGCGAGATTCTCGGCAAGCCGATTGACGCAGCCGATGCCAAACGAATGTTGAAAGCGCTTTCGGGCGCTGTCCATCAAGTCGTTACCGGAGTAACTGTTATGACAACGGCGAAAACCGTCTCGTTTTCGGCAACTACGAATGTACGGTTTGCACCACTGTCGGATGAAGAAATTGACTACTACATTTCGCATTATCGCCCATTCGACAAAGCCGGAGCATACGGCATTCAGGAATGGATAGGCTATATCGCCGTCGAAGGAATTGAAGGCAGCTATTTCAACGTAATGGGGCTGCCAATCCAAAAATTGTATACGGTTCTGAAAAGTTGGTGACTAAACGACTGTCAGCACGGCGGTATAGATTGAGCCGGGCTTTGGCGGAACAAGCAACAGCGAGCCGTCGACGAGTCTGCCGGCTTCGACTTTTGGCGGCGTGAGGTTTTTGACATAGTCGATAACGGCATCATGCGTTTGCCGGCACGTAATTGTCATCTCGCCGATTCGTCCGGGAGCTAAAATTCTGTCGCCAAGTTTCGACGAAAGCAGTCCCATCGTAGTACGCAGATTGAGTTCGACGCATGGCATTACCTGCAAACTTCCGTTGTCGAAGAAAGTCATCATATCAACGCCAAGATATCCGCGATACCAATCGGGAACGATTCGCGAGAGCGCAGTTTGCAGTCGTTCGCAAAGGCTATCCAAAACCGATTCGTCGATTTCTTTTAGAAGTATTGTTTTCAGCGTAGGAGTGTCGGCAACTATCGCTTTTTCGTAAGAAAAACGGTTTCCGTTACTGAAGATTGAATAGCCTTGAATCCGTATACCTGATTCGTCCGAGCGAAATTCCAAGGCGAAATCCGACTGCTTGTTCAAAAATTTTTCGCACATCACACTACCCTGCTTCGAAATGATTCCGGCAATCAAATCTTTCGAATGGTCGAAGTCGTTTTGATTTATGAGAAAAACGCCGCGACCGCTGCACGACCACGGTGCTTTGACAACAGTTTCGCCGTGAAGCGACACGTAGCGTTGCACGTCGGAAAGCGACAAGCACTCCGAAGGCATAATGCCGCGATAGCCGACCTCCGACAAGATGGCAACCGACGTTCGCCGATGCGACAATTGTCGAAACTCATCGAGTTGAGTCGTGTCGGGAAGATTCGGCACGTTAAGCCGGTTCAACTCCGACCGAATGGCGCGGCTCCATCCCCATGGCATAGCGTTTTCGGCACCTCGACTCGACAAATCGATTGACCCGAGTTGCGGAAACAACTTTAGGTTGTCGGCAACGAACGATTCGTTGACGGGGTCGCGCGCGGCAATGATGGTTGAGCCCGAGTCGGCAAACCAAAGAGGAATCAGCTGCAAATCGTCGCGAATTTTGCGAGCCATTTTTGGCGCCGTGTAGTTATCTGCACCGTTAGCAAGCGCCAAATCGTTGTCGGGATTGAATATGTATGCCGAACGCATCAACTAATCCATTCGATTTTTATAATCCGAATAGTCGAACTCTCTCAGCACAACAAGTTCGCCGTCAGCTTTTTGTAACGCCATCGACGGATGCTGAATGCCGTTGAACATGTGCGTCTTCACCGTTGTATAATGGTTCATATCTTCGAACGTAAGCAAATCGCCAATCTGCAACGGCTCGTTGAACGACCAATCGCCGATAAAATCGCCGCTGAGGCAAGAGTTGCCGCCAATGCGATATGTCGGTTTGGAGTAATCCGGCTCAGCAAGAGCCTCAGTGATAGTCGGCTTGTATGGCATCTCCAAGCAATCCGGCATGTGGCAAGCAAACGATGCGTCGATTATTGCCGTTTTAATGCCCTTATGCTCAACGATGTCGAGCACGCGAGCTATCAAATCGCCTGTGCGCCAAGTGAATGCGCTGCCGGGCTCCATAATTATTTCGAGATTTGGATAGCGCTTATGCAAGCCGTTGATAACGCCGACAAGATGGTCGATGTCGTATCCCGCACGAGTCATCAAATGTCCGCCGCCCATGTTCAGCCACTTGACTTTCGGCAACAAATGACCGAATTTCGACTCAACACTCTCGAGCACTTTCTCCAAGTCGTAAGAAGTTGATTCGCAAAGTGCATGGAAATGCAAGCCTTCAATCCCTTCGGGGAGTTCCTTGAGCGAATCTGCCGAAACGCCGAAACGCGAGCCGGGCATACATGGATTGTAGATGTCGGTTTCGATTACCGAACATTCCGGATTGATACGCAACCCGCAAGAAACACGGTCGGGATGCGTAGCGTTATATGAGGCTACCAAATCGCGATACTTTGTGTATTGAGCCACAGAGTTGAACGTAATGTGCGAACAACCTTTGACAAACTCTTCAATAGTGTCGTCGGTATAGACCGGGCAATAGGCATGCACTTCCCCGCCCAGCTCTTCGAGCGAAAGGCGCATCTCATTCAGCGAACTGGCAGTTGACGCTCGGCAGTAGTCGGAAATGATGCCAAACGTCTTCCAAAGTGCATTGGCTTTAAATGCCATAATGATTTTCACATTTGCACGTTTCGACACACTGTTGATAAGCTCGAGGTTGCTACGCAGTTTGCTTTCGTAAACAATATAATAAGGTGTTTTTATCATAACTATAATTAATCAACTATTTGAAGACGAGCGTAATTAGTGAGAAGCGTTTTCAATCCTACCGATTCAAAATCGACGATAATTTTCGTACCACCGATTTTGTGTTCTACGGTTTGGACGGTTCCTTTTCCGAATTTTTCGTGAACGACGATTAGTCCCTCCTTGAATGTTGATGGAGGAAAAATCGCAAACGCAGAAGCACCTGACGCATTGGATTGCTGCATCGACGGTATGGATGGTTGCCTTGAATACGTTTGTTTTTTGGCGGCATACATATAGGATTTGCCGTATGGAAAGACTAGATATTCCGGTGCGAAGTCGTTGATAAACTGACTTCGGCGTGGATAGATGACAGTGCCATTGCGGAAACGTGTGCGGCAATACGAGAGCGTACATTTCTTCATTGCACGAGTCACCGCAACATATAGCAGTCGGCGTTCCTCCTCCAATTCCGCCGGGTTGACAGAGCTTTTGCGTAATGGGAATAAATCTTCCTCGAGACCTACGATATAGACATTTTTAAACTCCAAGCCTTTTGCCGAATGGATGGTCATAAGCAGCACATTGTCGTCGGAAACCACGTCGTCTTGCGATGTTAAAAGCGACACCTTCGACAAGAAATCATCCATTTCGGTCGACTCATTGTCTGCCGATTGCTCGACAAATTCTTGCACAGCCGACAAAAGTGCATCGAGATTTTCAATCTTGCTTATGTTTTCAGGAATGTTTGTTGTCTGTAATGAGCTACGTATTGCAGTGTCATCAAAAATAACGGTTGCCAATTCGTAGGCATTCATCGTTTCCGACAGGACAACAAACTTTTCTATCAATCGTCTAAAATTAAGCAACTTGGCAATCGTCCCGGAATTGAAAAGCGAGCTATAATGCTCAATCGACAAGAGCACCTTCCATATGCTCGTCGATGCGATACCGGCTTGGCGACGAAGCTTTTCTATGGTCGTGTCCCCTATTCCACGCTGCGGGAAATTGATGATTTTGCAAATTGCTTCATCGTCTTCGGGATTGACAGCCAAACGGAAATACGACAAAGCATCTTTTACTTCTTTGCGCTGATAAAATGCCTGTCCGCCGATTATGCGATAAGGGATGTCGCACTTGCGCAAACCTTCTTCGAGGGCTCGCGACTGAGCATTGGTACGATAAAGAATCGCAAAATCGCTGTATTTACAGCCTTGCCGCATTTTGTCGGCAAATATGCGCTTTGCCACTGTTGTACCCTCGTCGATTTCCGACGCGGCTTCGACCACCGGAAGGCGTTCGCCCGTCTCGTTCTCGGAATAGACCGTCTTTGGCAGACGATTTCGATTCTTGGCAATCAAGCTGTTAGCGGCTTCGACGATAATCTTCGACGACCGATAGTTACGCTCGAGTTTGAACAATTGCAAAGCTCCGAACTGCTTCTGCAATCCGATAATGTTGTTGATATTCGCGCCGCGGAAAGCATAGATACTTTGAGCATCGTCGCCGACGGCAAAAAGCGTAGCGCCACCATCGACGCAGAGTTGCCGCACAAGTAAATGTTGGGCGAAATTTGTGTCTTGATATTCGTCGACAAGAATGTAGCGAAATTTCTTTCTATATTCGTCTCTGACTTCCGGAAAATCGCGAAACAGGATATTCGAATAGAGCAAGATATCGTCGAAATCCATAGCTCCCGACAATCGGCAACGATTTTGGTATTTGGCATAAATCGTACCGATGCTCGGCATTCCGTTGTTCAAATCACGATTACGCACCGCACTGTTGTAACTGTAATCTTCCGGCGTAATCAATCGGTTTTTTGCATACGAGATTGCATTGGCTATGTCTTTAACCGGATAGGTCTTCTCGTCGAGGGCGAGTTCTTTTATTATCGACTTGATTAAACTTTTCGAGTCGGACGAGTCGTAGATGGAAAATTTTGAATTGTATCCGATTTTCTGCGCGTGAGTTCTCAGAATGCGAAGAAAAACGGAATGGAAAGTGCCCATCCAAATTTTCGAAGCAGCCTCGTTGCCAACAAGTTGGGCAATACGCTGCTTCATTTCGTTGGCAGCTTTGTTGGTAAACGTAAGCGCCATAATGCTATCTGAGGTTAATCCGTTGTCTAAGAGATACATAATTTTGCAAGTCAGCACTCTCGTTTTTCCAGAGCCTGCCCCGGCAATTACGAGCGAATGACCGCCCGAATAGACTACCGCATCGCGCTGTTGCGCATTAAGATTATCTAAATATTCTGCCATATCTACTATTTCAGCATTTCTTCGTACGACGGAATCCCGTTGACAAACAGACACTTATTGTTTTCATAATCGTTCCGACAACAGTATGTTTTGATTCCGTTCGTAACAATCAAGTATTTAACTTTCAGCACCGTGTTATATCGATAGATTTGGTCAAAAACGCGTTGAGTGATTGTAATATGCGGTGCTTTGTATTCGATAATAGTCAACGGTTCGCCGTTTCTATCGAGAACGACCGTGTCGCAACGGCGCTTTATTCCGTTCTGAACGATGCCGATTTCGTTACAAATCAAACCTCCCGGGAAGTGCATATCGATGGTTAAGAATTCTATAAAACGCTGACGCACGTCTTCCTCGGGTGTGTAGGCTACATATTTTTTTCTCAATTTATCATATACCTCAATCATTCCGGTCGGCGTTTTGCGCAATCGTAAGGTGTATTTTGATAAATTAATCTCCATTTTTGTTCGTTAATCGATATTTTATTGTAAATTTACTACAAATTTGAGAACTGACAAAATCTATGGCAAAAACTGAGACAAATTCGCTACATCAGATAGAACAAGACATCAAGAAGAAAAAGTTCACGCCGATTTATCTACTGTCGGGCGAGGAGGCATTCTACATTGACCGCATCACTGATTTGATTGTCGCCAACGGGCTAAGTGAAGACGAGCGTGACTTCAACTTGTCGATACGATACGGTAGTGACGTAAAGATGTCGGAGATAGTTCTCAATTGTCGGCAATATCCTATGATGGCTGAGCGCCAAATCGTTGTGCTAAAAGAAGCACAAGTTTGGAAAAGTATGCCCGGCGTGAACGAAAAAAAAGAATTCGAGATTCTTGAATCTTATGCCAAGAATCCCACGCCGACGACAATCTTGGTCGTGTGCTATAAAGGTGCAACCCTCAAATCGGCAGGTCTGACAAAAGCGTTGACTAAAACCATCGTCAACGGTGCTCCGGCAGGAACGATTTTCGAATCGAAGGCGTTGACCGACTATACTATCTCGCGTGCTGTTGCCGAATATATCCGACTGGTCGGATGTACAATCGAAGAAAAAGCGCAAGCTATGCTGATTGAGCATATCGGCAACAATATGTCGAGTATTGCTAAAGAAATCGACAAACTAAAACTTATTTCGCCAAACAACACACGGATTACCGCCGACATGGTCGAAAAGAATATCGGTTTCAGCAAAGATTACAACAACTTTGAACTCATCAATGCCATAGCGTCGCGCAACTACGAAAAGACATTTAAGATTGTCGACTATTTCAAAAGCAACTCTAAGAAAAACCCGACAGCATTAACAACATCTTTACTGTTCACCCTGTTTTCAAACTCGCTGATTGCTTACTACGCTCGCACCACCGATGAACGCGTCTTGATGGAACTACTGCGCTTCAAAACGCCCTATCAACTTCGCGACGTTCGTCTTGCAATGTCGAACTACAATGCGCGGCAAGTGTTCAACACGATTTGCCTGCTACGCGAGTTCGACACCAAAAGCAAAGGCGTAGGTTCCGCTCAGAACGAATTTGACCTACTTACGGAATTGTGCTTTAAAATTTTCAGTTGCTAACCTGCATTATTCACATTGTTCCGCTAAGATAGGGCATGAATAATGTAGGGGTTAAATCTTCTCAATTTCCGTACCGACAATCCAGGCTTGATGCGCATCGTCGGTCTTGACGTTGTACCACATCGTTTCGCCTTTGTCGGTTTTCACTTGCAACGAATCAACGATTTGCAATTTCACGCCGCTGTGTAGCGTAAATGCCTCTTCCGACTTGTTCTGCGCTTCGCGTGGAGATGTGCTGAGCGTTGCGGTTTCGCTCATCAGAATTGCGTAGCCGCTATCGGTAATTGCATTTGCCGTGCGGAAAGCAATTACATTTGCAACAACGCACACCACAATCATCACGATACCGCCGAAGAAGCCGACTTTTCGGAGTAATACGTTGCCGTTGAAGATATAAAGAGCGGCAGCGCCGAGAATCAGCAGAAACGAAATGATTGCAATAATCGCCCATCCGTTGAAGGTTGTCAAATCCGAAAGTTTCGTGCCGAACGAATCCAAAATATCTTCGTCGTTTGAAGCGGAATCGACCAATTTTGAATTGGCAAAATCCAAGTTGTTGCGCGCTTCCACATTGTTAGGATTGAGCAGCAAAGCTCGCTCGTAGCAGAGAATGGCTTTAGCGGGATAGCCCGACTTGTAATAAGCATTACCCAAATTATAGTAAAGGTCGGACGAAACTTCGCCGCCGGCGAGGATTTCGTTATATATGTCAACCGCTTCGCTGTATTGGTCGTGAGAATACGATTTGAAAGCCTTATCCGCCAACGAGTCCGACGCATAAGAAGTAAAAAGCATTCCCAATGCAGCAAAAATAAGAATCAAGCGCTTCATATTATTTCTTTTTTACGTTTTCGATTTTGTTAATAAGTTCGCAAGCCTCATTATAGACGGTAGCCATATCCGAATCGTCGTTCATGCTTGAATATCGAGCAAATTCGCATTGGTCAAGCGTAGCAATAACGCTTTCGGTAGAGGCATCGTCGGCTCCATATTTTTCGAGTTCCGACTTTATATTGTCGCGGTTAAGCTCCGAAACCGGTATTGTAAGTTTATCGCTGAGATAGCCCCATATTGCGCGAAGGAGCTCTTCGTAGAATTCGTCACGCTTATTCTTCGCCATAAGGCTACGTGCCGTTTTCAGTCGGCGATTTGCCACCTTGTTTGCCTTCTTGGTCTTCATAAGCGCAACGTTTGCTCTTTGCTTGATGAGCTTGCGATAGAAGAACAGTACGAACACGAAAGCACAGAGCGGAAGCAGGTAAGCAATCAGATACCAAATGCTATTTACGATTATGTAGTTTCCGCTCATAAGCGACAGGTCGCCTTTCTTTATAAACAGAATGTCGTTGTTATGGCTGACTTCTCTTCCCGACGTGCCCGAGCCTTTTGCAACATTGACCGTATAGCCGCCCACTTTTATTTGTTCATACTTTTTGGTTGCTATATTGAACACGGAGAACGTAATCGGCTCGATGTTGAATTTTCCCACATATTGAGGCACGAATGCATAGTCGATGGTCACGCTACCGGTAAGGGAATTGCCCGCCGGATTAGCTTTGACATCGACTTGCGGATCGTAGACGTCGAATTGCGTCGGGAATGTTATAGAAGGTGTCTTGATGTTCTTCACATTTCCGGAACCTTTAATCACCAATCTGACGGCACCCGATTCGTTGGTCTTCAGATTGTCGTTGACCAACGATGCCGTCGCAGTGAAATTGCCGACCGCACCGCAGAAGTCTGCCGGACGCGGCTCCGGAAGCGGCAGAATGTTGATGCTTGCGCTATTGGATTTTACCTTGATTTGCTTTTCTACCGGACGACGAATCATGCCGAACATACTGCGAACGGTCTCATATTGAATCACCGTCAAGTCGTAGTTGCCCGAAGTGATTGTGAGTTTTCCTGATTGCTGCGGGAACAAAATGCATTGTTTCAAGTCGGCAACCATATAATTTTCGCCGTTATAGTTTTCGATGCGATTTATGCTCGAAGTGATTGGCAATTCTTGCGAAATAAATCCGTTGAACGAAGGCTGCAACGTGGGCATAAACTGTTGAATGTTGTATTTCGTATACAACTTGATTGTACACGAGAGTCCTTCCTGCTCGTATGCTTGACTCTTCGACAAGATAATTCTTACAAAGACATCGTTTTTGTTAACCGATTTATCGGAAGTTTGAGTATCTATATCATAAACTTGAACACTTTGCGTCTGCTGTTGTTGATTGTTGGCTTGCGCCGATTTGTCGGGCGGCAACACCTGAATCTGGAAAGGCTTCGTCGACATCTGCTTACCGTTGACGGTTATTGTGGCAGCACCCACACTATACGTTCCGGCAGCCTCCGCTTTGTATGTCATCGTATAGGATTCCGACGAACTTTGAGAGACTTTGCCGTTGATGCTATAACTGCTCATACTTTGAGACACCGACGGACCGTAAAGGAATTTGCAGCCCTTTACGTCCGGAGCCTTAAAGCCCGAGCCGGAAGCATTCTCAAGCACGTAAGTTATGTTAAACTTATTGCCTTGGATAACTTGTCGCGGAGCATTTACCGAGAAAGATGCTCCCAACACGGTAAAACAAATCGTTATCGTTAGAAAGAGAAACAGACGTCTTAGCATAGTTCAAAAATATAGTTACCATTGTTTACCCGTACGGCGACCACTCTTCATTTGTTGCATACGAGCTTTATTGACCTTATCTTGAGTATTCTTCTCCTCGTTTTGCATCGTTTGGAGAATCTGGTCGGCATTGTCTTTGCTCATGCCGTTGTTGGGCTGATTGTTTTGGTTTTTATTTTGATTATTCTGATTCTGATTTTGGTTATTATCCTTGTTTTGGTCTTTATCTTTTTGTTCTTTTTGTTTGTCTTGACTCTTGTCTTGATTGTCCTTGTCTTGGTTGTTTTGGTTTTGATTATTCTGATTGTTTTGCAATTGTTTTTGCGCCAAGCGAAGGTTTTGACGAGCTTGGTCGTCCGCCGGATTAGCGCGCAAAGAATTTTTATAGCAATCTATGCTCTTTTGGAAGTCTTTTTGATTATAACTGATGTTACCCAAGTCGTACCAAGCCTTGGCGGCAAGTTGCTTGTTAGTCGACGAGCCGACTTCTTCGTAGAGCTTACGAGCTTGGTCGAGAATACCGTTTTTCGTCGTGTCGTTGGGATTGCTTTGACGAATATACGTTGTTGCCAAATTAAACTTAGCCACATCGGATGCAGGATTTTCCTGCAACGCTTTTTTATAAAGTTTCTCGGCATCGCCGTAACGCTTGTCGTTGTACATGGCGTTGCCTTCTTTGATGTAATTACGCTCCTTCTTGGTGCTCGTCTGCGACAAGGCAACAACCGGCACCAAAAGCATTACCAATATTGTTAATAATTTATTCATTATCATCAATCTACTTTGAAAAGAATGTAATTGTTCTAAG
>JBJEDP010000017.1:0-10878 GCA_051872175.1 Candidatus Limisoma sp. | reverse complement strand
TTTACTTTTTCACTCGATTTGCACTACTTTTAGATAAAGTAGGCTGCGGTTCGGGTGAACAAATCTAAAAAACTTCGTTTTTTGCTTTGTTTTTCGCTCACCTTGCACTACTTTTGCCAACAAATTTCGCGAAAGGCGAAAGAAAAAGTAACAAATTAATACGAAAAAGAAGAGATGAAAGTAGCAATTGTAGGCGCAAGTGGCGCTGTGGGACAAGAGTTCCTGCGAGTTCTTGACGAACAAAATTTTCCTATCGACGACCTTTTGCTTTTTGGCTCCAAACGTAGTGCGGGCAGAAAGTATACCTTTAAAGGTAAGGAATATACAGTCAAAGAACTCTGTCACGGCGACGACTTTGCAGGTGTAGATATAGCATTTACTTCCGCCGGAGCAGGTACGTCGCGTGAGTTTGCCGAGACGATAACCAAACACGGCGCGATAATGATTGACAACTCGTCGGCATTCCGTATGGACGACGATGTGCCTTTGGTAGTGCCGGAAATGAACGGTGACGATGCGTTCAACACGCCGCGTAACATCATCGCTAACCCGAACTGTACGACGATTCAAATGGTTGTGGCGCTGAAAGCCATCAACGACTTGTCGCCGATACGTCGCGTGCACGTGGCAACCTATCAGGCTGCGAGTGGCGCGGGCGCTGCGGCTATGGACGAACTTATCAGCCAATATAAGGATTTGGCGGAAGGTCGCGAGCCGAAGGTCGAGAAGTTTGCTTACCAACTCGCTTACAACGTGATTCCTCACATCGACGTGTTTACCGACAACGGCTATACTAAGGAGGAAATGAAGATGTATAACGAGACGAAGAAGATTATGCACGCTCCCGACCTCGACGTGAGTGCAATGTGTGTGCGCGTCCCCGTTATGCGTGCTCATAGCGAAGCCATCTGGGTGGAAACGGCAGAACCGATTAGCGTAGAGCAAGCGCGTGCGGCTTTTGCAGCAGCCAAGGGTGTTGTGGTTGTCGACGACCCGGACAATAAGAAGTATCCGATGCCGCTCTTTGTGGCTAATCAAGACCCTGTGTATGTGGGACGCATTCGCCGCGACTTGACCAACGACCACGGTCTGTCGTTCTGGCTCGTTGGCGACCAAATCAAGAAAGGCGCCGCCCTCAATGCCGTCCAGATTGCACAGTATATGATTGAGAATAAGAGGTAAGAGATAAGAGGTAAGAGGTAAGAGGTAAGAGGTGCGTTTGTTGGGGCATCTCTCCGCTCTCCACTCTTACCTCTCCACTTTTATCAAGTCAGCATGTGCTTCGACTGATGCTTCGATGGTGTAGCGGCGGGAGCGGGTGCGGAGAAATTCGCTGTAGCGCTCGTCGGCATTCGCCAGGCAACGGGCGACGCATTCAGCCAAGCTGTCGACGTTGTCGGGCAGGGCAAGATATTGCGGATAGTCGTTCGCCAGAAATTCTACGGCGGCACCACTACCGCGCGTTGCCACGATTGGCGTGCCGAACGATGCTGCCTCGTTGATTACGAGTCCCCAGCATTCGCGGCGCGACGGCAACACGAGCATGCGTGCGCTGCGATATTGCTCCTCGAGTTGCGGCTTGGCGAGAAAGGGAATGACCTCGACGTTGTCGGGCACGTGCTGCTCGCGGCAGAAATCTTCGGTACGGCGTGCCGTGCCAATAAACTTATAATGCGTATTCGGGTCTCGGCGCGCTACTTCGATGGCGATGTCGAGACCTTTATAGTTTTCGTATTGCCCGACGACAAGCACAAAATCGCCGTCGAGTCGCGGCATTGCGGCGTTGCGCTCCACTTCGGCGCGGCTCAGCGAACTGAACGGATAGGCGAAAATCGGCTTCCCGCCTACCACTTCGCGGAGGTTGTCGGCTGCCGCATTGCCGGCGATGATGTATGCCGAAGCGCCGCCGACGACGAGTCGCTTGAGGCGGTCTTTCAGCGACGTGCCGAAAAACTGTTCGCCGTCGAAATTCAGCGCGTAAGGGATGCCGAGCAGGCGCATGGCTTGCATTACCATAATCTGCATCGGGCTGTTGAAGCACCCGACGATGACCAGGTCCCAGCCTTGCCGTATGAGCGAGATGATGCGGAACGTAAACGAATTTTCGCCGCCGATTTTCTTGCCGTCGAGGAATATAGCCTCGTGATTGCGCCTTTCGGAACGCAGCCAGTCGGCATCGCGATTCGACGACGAGCGGCGCTCGTAAGCCACCGTCAGCCGACAATGACGGGCGAGTTCGTTGAAGAAGCGCACGCGGTAGGGGGCTTCGATGTTGGTAAGGTAGAGTACGCGTTTCATCGAAGAGATTCTTTAAGATACTCAATAGATTGAGCGCGATGGTCGGCGAGGAGTCGGTCGACGTTGGCGTAGTCGATTTCGATGTCGGCTTGAGCGATAGCCTCGTCGACGGTCGTGCAAAACCGGTCGGCGATTCCGTAGCGCTGAGATGCGTCGCGGAGGCGATAAGCGCGCTCGTTGTCGTCAGCCATAATGATAAGCGGCTTGTGGTAGAGCAGGGCGAAAATCGCGCCGTGGAACGAGTCGGTGTAGACGGCGCCGGCGTGGCTCATAAGAGCAAGCCAGTCGGAGGGCGACGCGTCGTAGATTGTCGTGTCGGCGTTGGTGATGGTCCAAGCAGTGTGGTGCGACGAGGTGATAGTCACCACGGGACGGCGGTATTTGTCGCGCAGCAGTTCGACCATTTTCTCGTGCTTGGCACGTTGACGTTCGTCGAGGCAGTAGAACAGCGTATAGTCGCCGAGCGAGTCGGCGCGGTTGCTTTCGGCAAAGCGGAAGTCGCCGAGGAGCACCGTCGGGTCGCAGACGATAGGCGCGCGGCGTGCGGTATAGCGCTCGACGAGTTGCTGAGACACGTCGTTGCGCACCGAGATAGCGTCGAAGTCGGCGAGGCATTTGCTCACGTCGGCTTCGAGTGCGGCGTTTTGCTCGAGTTGCCCGAAGCAAGCGGCGTAGCTCACCTTGCGCGTTGAGCCCGACTTGAAGAAGTTGAGAAAATAGAACAGCCTCTCGCGACCGCTCCGGCGCGTGTTCCACACCTGGTCGCTGCCGACGTAGATGCAGTCGAAACGCTCGGCGAGTTCGCCAAGGCGGCTTTCGTCGACTTTCTCCGTTTCGGCGAAATATTGCAGCCGCGCACGGGCGAAAGCGTCGAGATACGGCTTGCAGTAAGGCTTGAGTTTGTATTTTAAGTATATCTTGTAGCGGCGCGCCACTTTTCGCGCGAACGTACCGTCGTGGAGTCCGAGTTTGAGCAGAAGCGATGAGTCCTTTGCCGGATTGTAGTTGATAAACGTCACGTCGTGGCCCATCGATTCGAGAAATTTCTTCGAGCCGAGGGCTTGCAGAAACGCGCCGTAGTTGCATTCGGAGTAGAAGGTAACGATTCCAATTTTCATCGTAGTAGATTTTTAATGTGTTTGTCGAAAGCGAGTAATTGACGGCAGGCTGCGGCGCCGAGGCGAGTATGCCCGACGGCAGTGACAAAAGCGCCTGCCAACGCACTTTTAAGTTGTAGTGCTTTATATTTGAGAACGGTTTTAATGCGGCGGTCGAGCCCGGTGTAGTAGCGTAGTCGGTCTACCTTGCGGTTGACGGCAGGGCGGTCGACCACCGAGAGCGCTTCGTCGCGCGACAACGGCTCGAGCGATATGTCGTCGCCGGCTTCGGCGAGCAGGTCTGCGCCTGCCGGGGTGTTGACCAGCAGAAAGTTGCATCCGTTACGGTTGGCGCGGTCGATGCCCCATGGGTCGCCCACGGTAAGGTCTGCCACGTCTGTAGCCAAGCAGTCGGCGCAACGCGAGCAAGCCTCGACGTTCCAGATGTCGAGTCCGAAAGGGATGGCGGAAAACGAGGTGTAGTCGGAATGCGCGCCGTCGGGATTGCCGATAATTCCCGGCCAGCCGTAACCGCGAAACACCCACGGCTCGTCGTCGGCGAGGCGGTGGTAGCGCCGAACGTAGTCGGCAAAGCGGAAATCTTTGGTTTTGCGGCAGATGATGGCTATGGTGTAAACCTTGCAACGAACGTTGGCGAGCAACTTCCGTGCGCCCTTGATTTGGCAGGGAAGACCGATGATGAGCAGTCGGTCGTTTTCGCCGAGACGACGCACCTTGGCGAGGTTTTGCCCCCACATCGTCGGCGCATAAATCGAGTTAGGCATGAGGGTAACCGTCGAGGCGTCGAGCACGTCGGGAATCGGTCCGTCGGGCGATTTGCGCAACGAGTAGACGAAACTGTTAGGGCGAGCCGCGAAACGAGTAGCCAGCGCGCGGATAGTGCCGCCACTCGAAGCGGCGTGGCTGACAGCCTTGTCGGTAGCGAACGAAAGAAAAGCATTGCCGTCGGTGACGGCGTCGAAGTTGACGCGGTCGGCAGGGACGAATCCGGCAGGGCAAACGCCGCTGCACAAGCCGCAACCAACGCACCTGTCGGCGTCGACGGCGATGGCAAATTTTGCACCGCGACGCACCGGCGCAAGCGCTTTGTGGGCGCACGACGCCACGCACACGCCGCATTGCATACACTCATGCGGGTGAAACTCGGGGCACGTTCGGCTGCTATGTTTTGTTGCGTCGTGGGTCAGCATATCTTAGGTTCCAATTAGCAAAGATAGTGCAAGGCGAGCGAAAAACAAAGCGAAAACGAAGTTTTCAAGATTTGTTTTTCCGAGCCGCCGCCTATCTTGCGCGAAGCGAAAGTAACCCAAGGCGAGCGAAAAACAAAGCGAAAACGAAGTTTTCAAGATTTGTTTTTCCGAGCCGCCGCCTATCTTGCGCGAAGCGAAAGTAACCCAAGGCGAGCGAAAAACAAAGCGAAAACGAAGTTTTTAGCCGCCGAAGGCGGAGGTGAGGGGTTAGGGTACAGGGTACAGGGTACAGGGTACAGGGTACAGGGTGGAGGGTCATCGGCTTGCCATGGGTGGGGAGTGACTGAGAAACCTCATCGTATCTTCGACACGCTGTGGATTCTCGTTCGCACCGCACCCATTCTCGGTCGCACCGAGGCGTGACCATTCGTTTGCTCTTCATTGCTCTTATTCAGCGTAATACGCAGCCGGGGCGGATTGCGACGCGTGATTTTTTTATTTATTTTTGGCGCATCCAAATATAAAATGTACATTTGTGGACAAATTTATAGTTGTACTTTAAATTTGTCCGATTTTTGTGTAAATGTCTGATATTATGGAATATATAGATCGCGCCTTGGGAGCGACCGGGTAGGCGTGCGGAGTGACTATGGTACCTCTGCCGTGTCGAAGATACGGCAGAGGTGGCTGTGCCGGAGGTACAGCAGTCGTGGGTAACACCAGGTTTAACCTCGGAGAGGTTCAACCTGGTGAAAATAAGTAGATTAGGCACGAGCTTCGGAGATGCTCGGTAGTGATAGTGCATATGCAAATCGACTCGTGAGCCAATCTGCTATTACGACCGACCCTCTCCGAGGCTCGAGGTTGGTGGGTGAGCCTCGTTCCCTACGCTAAGCGTCTCCGACGCTGAGCGTAGGGCTTACCACGACCGGCGCGTCTCCGACGCACTCAATCCACAGCGAATCTTCGACACGCTGTGGATGCTCGTTCGCTCCAATTCACATCACCCACGCATAACCGCGCGATAGCGCCTAATAACCTCTCCACTAAATCTATGTTTTTGGGCGTTTTGGCATAGATTTACGAGTAATTTTTGTAATTTTACAGCCCGAAACGCAAAAACGTATGGAAATCTTCGATTTTGTCTTTTTTAGGAATGCCCTGATAGGCATCATTCTTGTCAGCGTGGCGTCGGCGTTGATAGGCACCTACGTCATCGTTCGTCGGCTGATGTTCGTTACCGGCGGCATCACGCATTCGTGCTTCGGCGGGCTTGGCTTGGGCTACTACCTGGGCTGGAATCCGCTGTTGGTAGCCGGAGCATTTGCCATCGGGTCGGCGGTTGGCGTCGAATGGCTGTCGACGCGTCAGCACGTTCGGCGCGACACGGCAATCTCCGTGGTGTGGTCGCTCGGCATGGCGTTAGGTGTGATTTTTATCTTTATGACGCCCGGTTATGTGCCCGAACTCAATTCGTTCTTGTTCGGCAATCTGCTGACCATTACGACGGCGGATTTGACGGTGTTTGCCGTCTATTTGGCGGTGCTCATAGGCGTGTTTGTCGGGTTATATCGCATGATTACGGTCTGTGCGTTCGATGCCGACTACGGCCGGACAATCGGACTTCCCGTGCGTGCCGTCAACATGTTGATGCTTGTGCTTGTGGCGGTTAGCGTGGTGCTGACGCTGAAATTGATAGGCATCATGCTGCTTATGTCGCTCTTCGGCATACCGCAGATGATTGCCGAGGTGTTTACGCCGCGACTTCGTCCGATGATGATAATCGCCGCCGCGGTGAGCCTGGTGTGTTCGGTGGCGGGGCTGTTTATTTCGTACTACAGCGACGTTCCCGCATCGGCGACAATCGTCGTGACTCTCGTGGCAGCCTATGCCGTTGCCCGACTGCTAAAGAAATTGTTCAAATGCAATAAATCGCGCGCATAATCGTTAATATGTTAGTGAAACGACAGGTTAAATATTTGGCAATGGTTGCCGTGCTGTTCTTGGTGCTCACAGGATGTAAGAGTACGAAGAAGAACACGGCGAGCACGCGTTTTTACCAGTCGTTTACGACGCGCTATAACGTGTACTTCAACGGCGAACAGCACTACCTCGAGCAGATAAAGAAGATGGAAGACGACTACGAGGACGACTATTCGGGGCTCGTCTACATCCATCCTGCGGAGGCGTATAGCGACCCGAAGGCGCCGCAGCCGAGTGCCGACTTTGCGCGCACTATCGAGAAGATGCAGAAAGCCATCGCCCTGCACTCCATCCAAAAGCGGCCGAAGAAAGACCGCAAGAAGATGAAGGATCCGAAATATCGCGAATATCTCAAGCGCGGCGAGTATAACCCGTTTCTGCACAATGCGTGGCGACTGATGGGCGAAGCGCAATACCTCAAGGGCGACTTCCTTGCGTCGGCGTCGACATTCCGCTACATCGAGCGCCATTTCAACTGGCTGCCCGAACTCGTCACCGAGTCGAAAATCTGGCAACTGCGTTGCTATTGTGCCCTCGAATGGAGTAACGAAGCCGAAAACATTGCTACGCGCATCAAAGAGAAAGAACTGACCAACAAGCGGTTGCGCCGACTTTATAACACAGCCTACGCCGACTATCTCGTCAAGAGCAAGCGCTACGCCGATGCGACGCCCTACCTGGCAGAAGCCGTGCGCACGACCGGCGGCTCGCAGAAGACGCGTATGCAATTCCTCTTGGGGCAACTCTACGAACAGACCGGCGACAACGAAAAGGCTTACGACGCATTCAAAGCCGTTGCCGGAGCGAGTGGCGCAAAATATCGCACGCAGTTTAACGCACGCATCAAGCAGAGCGAGGTCTATCAAGGCAACGACATCGAGCCCGAGGTTAAGTCGCTGCTGCGAATGGCGCGACAAGACCGCAATAAGGAGTATCTCGACCAACTCTATTACGCCGTCGGCAACCTCTACCTGAGCCGCCGCGACACCGTGCACGCCATCGAAAACTATATCCTCGCCAACGAGAAAAGTACGCGCAACGGCATCGATAAAGCAATCAACCAAATCACGCTCGGCGGGCTCTACTATGCGCAGTTTAAATACGACAAAGCGCAGCCATGCTACAGCGAAGGTATAGCAAATCTGCCGACCGACTATCCCAACTACGAGACGCTCAAGCGCCGCAGCGACGTGCTCGACGAACTCGCCGTCTATTCGCAGAACGTGCAGTTGCAAGACTCGTTGTTGCGTCTTGCCGCATTGCCACAGCCCGAGCAAGTCAAGGTGATTGAAAAAATCATCGAAGAACTCAAAGAAAAAGAGAAAAAAGAGGCTGAAGAAGCCAAAAAGCAAGAATATCTTGCCGAGGCAAACGCCAACGCCAACAAGTTGCAGAGCAACACGCAAACCTATACGCTCAACAACGATAAGTCGTGGTATTTCTACAACACGACGACCAAAAACGCCGGCAAAGCGCAGTTCCAGAAACTCTGGGGTAGCCGCAAACTCGAAGACAACTGGCGTCGCATCAACAAGTCGTCGTACGCAATGGCTGACGGCTCCGACAGCGGCTACGACTACGACGACACCAAGCAAATGACCGACTCGCTGGGCAATCCGCTCTCCGACGAAGAAGTTGAGGCTATCAAGAAAGAGAAGGAAAAGCAGTCGCATGCCGACGACCCGCACTACGTGGAATACTATCTGCGTCAGATTCCCGCTACCGACGAGGAGAAACTCAACGCCAACAACATTATCCAGGAAGGACTTTTCAACATGGCGGTAATCCTCAAGGATAAACTCGAAGACCCGACCGCCGCGGCTGCAGCCTTCGACGAACTCGAAATGCGCTATCCCGACAACATCTACCGCCTCGACGCTTACTACAATCAGTATTTGATGTATATGCGCTACGGCGAAACCGCCAAAGCAGAGACGTTCCGCCAAAAAATCATCGGCGAATTCAACGACTCCAAATACGGCGTCGCCCTCCTCGATGAGAACTATATCGACAACCTTCGCCGGATGGAAACGGTGCAAGAAGATATGTACGCACAAACCTATGACGACTATCTGAACAACCGCAACGACGCCGTCCACCGCGGCTACGAAGAGATGATGAAGAAGTTCCCGCTG
Organism: Candidatus Limisoma sp.; assembly: GCA_051872175.1. Classification (GTDB taxonomy): domain Bacteria; phylum Bacteroidota; class Bacteroidia; order Bacteroidales; family Muribaculaceae; genus Limisoma. The sequence goes on along the minus strand of JBJEDP010000017.1, from coordinate 2,154 downwards.
TCGAAAATCATGCCGAAATTTATGTTCTTGCACGCGATGGCATACGTGCCCGAAAACAACTTCGTGGCATTCTCCGAGACGCTCAAAGAGATGCTCAATCGCTATCCGGAGACCGACATCACGCCGATTGCGTCGGAGATACTCAAAGGCATCGCCAAAGGACGTCAACTACATAGCGGCAGCGGCAATGCGCGCGGCATGCTGTGGTCGACGCGCCTTACGAACGACTCAACCGCCACCGACGGCGCTGCGGGAGGCACCACGCCATTCGACCCGGCGAAGACCGGCGAGCATTACTGCTTGCTGACCTATCCCACCGACAGCATCTCAGCCAATCGCCTGCTCTTCGAGGTGGCGCGCCACAACTTTACCGTCTACACCGTGCGCGACTTCGACATCGATCGACAAACCTTCGGCAACTTAGGCATTATCATCATCAAAGGCTTTACGAGTCTTGCAGACGTAGAAACCTACGGAAAGCAACTCATCGCCGACAAGGCGGTCGGCATCACCGCGCAGGTTCGCCCCGTGTTTATCAGCAAGACCAACTACGATTTGCTCATCAACGAGCGGCGCTCGCTCGACGAATACTTTATGTTTGTCGAAGGCAAGCAGTTCGACGAAGTGGAGGAAGCAATCGAAGCCGCCGCCGACAAAATAGAGTCGGGCGAAGAGTAGTATGCCGACTCGCAACAAATTTCTCGACAAACTATTGTTTTTGCACAAAAAAAGTTTAAATTTGCACTCATAAAACAAAAAACCGACAGATATGCAATATTGGATAATCAAGGACGGAGAAAGTAAGGGTCCGTTCACCTTTGAAGAACTTCAAGCAATGGGCATCAGCGAAACCACGAAAATCTGGTGTAAAGGCATGGATAATTGGACCAAAGCCGGCGAAACCGACATTGCAGACGTCCTTTTTGCGCCTGTCGGAGAGGTAAGTGAAGAGCGGAGTGCGGAGAGCGAAGAGGCTGCCGCTGCAGAAAAGCCTGTCGTTTCTGTCGAGGATCCCGCTGCCGAAGAACCTGCCGCTGCTGAGGAGCCTGCTGTCGAAGAACCTGTTGCTGCTGAGGCTGCTGCCGAAGAACCTGTTGCTGAGGAGGCTGCTGCTGAGAAGCCGCAGATGACGCCACCGCCATACAATCCGGCTCAATCTAATCCGCCATACAATCCGGCGCCATATAATCAGCCGCCGTACGTGCCGCAACAGCCGATGCCGGGCTACGGACCGCAACCGTCGCCGCAACAAATCTATAACGACGGATATCGTCGCGGACTCGAAGATGGCAAAAAACTCGACGCCGATACCGACACGTCGAAATGTCCGCCAAGCAATATGGTGTGGGCGGTTTTGGCTACAGTGTTTTGCTGTATGCCTGCCGGAATCGTGTCGATTGTCTACGCATCTCGTGTAAGCGGTTTGTACCACAAAGGCGATTTCGTCGGCGCAAAGCGTGCCAGCGACCGCGCTGCCTATTGGGCTCTCGGCTCGGCTATCTTCCATATGGTGACTTATCCAATCACGTCTGCACTCTCGCTGTTGGTGATGTAGGAGAGAAGGCGCTGACGCACGGTTAGTAGCTATGGCTGTGGAACAAATCTCACGCCTGCACGGTCGCACCGAAGTGGTGAAATACAAAGCTCTCGTATTTTAGATACTGCATACGTTGAGTTTGGTGGAATCAAATCATTGGTATGCTGAAATCTTTGTTTTATAAATTCTTTGAGTTTATAAATAATTTATCTATTTTTGTACATAGTAAAAGGGACTTCTCGATTTGTATTTAATTAAAGTTTAATCGAGATGTTGTATTTGTGCCTTTAAACTTTAGTTATATTTCATACTGCAACTTTAAGAATAATGAAACAAAAAATCAAAGAATATAGCGTTATTGAAAACGAAAATTTTTCAGATTTGGTTGCTGAACCGCAATACGAATTGTTTTTCAATAATGGCGAAAATGAGCGTAAAGAAGAAGGAACACTAAGAGTTTTGTCCCTATTTTCCGGTTGCGGAGGTATGGATTTAGGCTTAGAAGGCGGTTTTATTTGCCATAAACATTCTGTAACTAATGAAGATTGGATTCATCACAGTATTAATGATAATTGGGTACTCTTAAACCGCAATTTGTTCAGAACAGTATTTGCATG
>JBJEDP010000016.1:0-10880 GCA_051872175.1 Candidatus Limisoma sp. | reverse complement strand
AGCCTGCGAAAGTTAAGATAAGTATAACCGACGACGATGCCGACCTGCCGACAACAATTGGTATCAGCAGTGGCGTGACGGCTGCTGCTCCGTCAGCCGACGGCAAGCAGGTTGCTTTTGTGTCGCGCGGTGAGGTGTTTGTCACTTCGGTAGACTATGCCACCACCAAGCGCATCACCACCACTGAAACCGGAGAAGCAGACGTATGCTTTGCGCCCGACAATCGCTCGATAGCGTATGCGGCGGAGCGTAACGGCGTTTGGGGCATCTATCGTGCAACCATTAAGCGTAGCGACGATCTGAACTTCCCGAATGCAACGCTCATCGACGAAGAGCGTTTGACGCCCGACGACGGCATCGACCGCGAGTCGCCGAAGTTCTCGCCCGACGGCAAAAAACTCGCCTTTATCGAAGGCGAAAACAAGCTGATGGTGCTTGATTTGGACAGCCGTAAGATACAGCAAGTGACCGACGGGTCGCTCTGGTTCGAATTCGGATTCAGCTATAGTTGGTCGCCCGACAGCAAGTGGTTTGCGTTGGAAATTATCGGCAACGGTCACGACCCGTATAGCGACGTGGCAATCGTCAAAGCCGATGGCAGTCAAAAGCCGATAAACATCACGCAAAGCGGTTACTTCAGCTCGAATCCGAAGTGGACACTCGACGGCAACGCCGTGATGTTTACCACCGACCGCTACGGTATGCGCAGCCATGCTTCGTGGGGCTCGCTCTACGACGTGATGCTCGTGTTTATGAATCAAGATGCTTACGACAAGTATCGTCTGAACAAGGAGGACTACGAGCTGCTCAAGGAACTTGAGAAAGAGCAAAAGAAGAATGCTTCAAAGGACGAAGAAAAGGATAAAGACAAAAAAGATAAGAAGGATAAAAAAGACAAAAAAGATTCCGCATCCGACGACGAAACAAAAGATATCAACGTCGAAATCGACGGCATCGAAGACCGCATCGTGCGTCTGACCAACAATTCTTCGAAAATTGCGGATGCCGTTGTGACGAAGGATGCCGACAAGTTGTACTTCCTGTCGTCGTTTGAAAAGGGCTACGACTTGTGGAAGGTCGACTTGCGCGAACACAAGACGAGTCTTGTCAAGAAACTCGACTCTTCGTGGGCAAAGTTGGAACTCGACAAAAAGGGCGACAACCTGTTTATTCTCGGTAGCGGTTCGATGCAGAAGATGGGCGTCACGGGCGAGAAACTCGACAAAATCTCGTTCTCGACGTCGATGACCTTCGACCGTGCAAGTGAACGCGACTATATGTTCGAGCACGTCTGCCGCCAAGAGGCACGCCATTTCTACAACACAAATATGCATGGCGTTGATTGGAAGAAAATGACGGCGGCTTACAAGAAATTCTTGCCGCACATCAACAATAACTACGACTTCGCCGAAATGCTCAGCGAAATGCTTGGCGAACTCAACGTGTCGCACACCGGTGGCAGATATCGTCCCGGCGCGTCGGGTGACGCTACGGCAAACCTCGGCTTGCTCTACGATTGGAACTACGCAGGCAAGGGTATGCTCGTTACGGAAGTTGTCGAAGGCGGACCGTTCGACCGTGCTTCGTCGAAGGTTAAGAAAGGCGTTGTCGTTGAGAAAATCAATGGCGAGGCGTTCGACAGTCAGTCGAAATTCTTCAGCCTACTTAACAAACTTACCGGCAAAAAGACCCTGATTTCGCTTCGCGACCAAGCCACCGGCGACACCTGGGACGAAGTGATAAAGCCGATTAGCAACAGCCGATTCAACGACTTGCTCTACAAGCGGTGGGTTGTCAATCGTGCTGAAGACGTTCGCAAATGGTCGAACGGTCGTTTGGGCTACGTACACATCGAATCGATGAACGACGGAAGTTTCCGCACAATCTATTCCGACATACTCGGCAAGTATAACAAGTGTGAGGGTATCGTTGTCGACACACGCTTCAACGGCGGCGGTCGTTTGCACGAAGATATCGAAATTCTCCTCAGCGGCGAGAAATATCTCACTCAAGAATATCGCGGACGTGAATCTTGCGACATGCCGAGCCGTCGTTGGAACAAGCCTTCGATAATGCTTCAGTGCGAAGCCAACTACTCAAATGCACACGGCACGCCGTGGGTTTATAAATACAAAAAACTCGGCAAACTTGTCGGTGCACCTGTTCCCGGAACGATGACCAGTGTGTCGTGGGAAAACCTGCAAGACCGCTCGTTGATTTTCGGTACGCCGATTATCGGCTATCGCACGGCGCAAGGTACATTCCTCGAAAATTCGCAGCTCGAGCCCGATATTCTTGTGCTCAACGCGCCGGAGACCATCGTCAAAGGCGAAGATAGCCAGTTGCGTACGGCGGTCGACGAACTTCTTAAGGAAATCGACGCTCGCAAGAAATAGAGTGGGGGCTTAGCGATAGTTTTAACTCGACCGAGAGCGTATGAATAAAGTTTGTCGATTGTCGGCTTCGACGTTGTCAGTAATCGCCGTTTTGGTCGTGGCGTTGGCTTTTCGCGTGTATTTCATCGCGCAAAAAGCGAGCCTCGAAGGCGATGAACTGACGTCGCTGACGTTGGCATATAACGCAACGGGGTGGGGCGATGATGCCTACGCGGCGGATACGGTCTACACGGCGCAGCAACTGCGACAGATGCTCTACGTTGACAATCGCGGCGGCTTTGCGGGCTACGCCGACGACATCGCGTCGCTATGGCACGACAATCGCGACGGCTCGCATGCATCGCTCTACTACATGGCTTTGCGCACCGCGCTCATCGGTCAGAACGTGCCCGAGATTCGCCCCGTCATAGCTCGTGCCTGCGGGCTTAACTTGCTGCTCTTTGCGGCGTCGTTTGTCGCTATGGCGTGGTTGTTGCGGCGACTCTTTCCCCGTCGGCGTTATTTGCCGGCATTACTGTTGGCAGCGGCATACCTCAATCCGGCAGCGATTTCCACCACGTTGCTCGTTCGCGAATATCAGTTGGCGGAAGCGCTGATGGTGGCGTTTACAGCCGCCACGGTTGCGCTCTGCATGTATGCGAAGAATCACAGTCGGATAAAGGCGAGTCATGCCGTGGGCGTTGCCATATCGGCGGCGGCATTGGTGTCGGCGGGCTATTTTAATGCCATCTATGCCGTGCTACTTTGCGCCGGGGCGTACTTGTATTGCCGACGACAGCTATCGCTCCGCGAGCAATTATACTTCCCGGCGATAATTATTGTTTCCATCATTCTTTGTAAACTCTTCTATTGGGGATTTTTCAATTTCGTATCCGACGACCGGACAACCGACGTGGCGACAATGCTGTCGGGCGGCAACACGTGGGCGCACGTCTATTACGGCTGCACGAAATGCGTCAAGATGACGGCGCTCGACATCTTAGGCTTGCCGCTTACGGCGCTCATCGCGGTGGTTGCCGTAGTAGGAATGTGGCGCAGTCGCAAGGCGGATATGCCGTTTGAGTGGGTGCCGATATGCGCCGCACTTTGGTTTGTTCTGGCGATGATACTTGCTCCGTGGAAGTTGAATCGCTATGCGTGTGCCGCCGTGCCGGTCATTGCTACAGGTTGTATGTTTTTGGCGTGCGAACTCGCCCGACCCAAGCACAAAATAGTTGCCGTCTTCGCCTTGCTGTTGCTCGCGGGAAATACGTTGTTTGCCGGTCGTGTAGACTACCTGAACGACGAGCCGGTCGATTTTCCGAACGACCGATGCGTTGTGTTATATGCCAAAACTTCGGGCGACCGCAATATGCTGACACTTCTGATTCCGCATCTCTCTGACGAGCAGCGGTGCGTGATTGTGCCGACGATTGCCGATGCCGGTCGCTACGTCGATAGCGATACGGTGAGCGTGTTTGCCGACAAGGAGTTGCCCGAACTCTGCAATTCACCGGCTTTGGTAGATTCGCAGCCATTCAATCCCTGGCTTTGGCAGTACAATCTTAAAAAGTTCGACCCAATTCAAAATTGACATTTTGAGGAGTTCGTTTGATATGAAAACTTTAAGTAGAAACGCGATAATCGGCTATCCGGCAGGGATAATTACCGGCATCACTTATGGACTTAACCCGCTCTTTGCTATCCCCTTGATAGCCCAAGGAGCGGCAATCGAGACAATACTTTTCTTTCGATATGCGATAGCGGTGCTGGTGCTTGGGTTTTATCTGCTGATACGAAGAGAGCATATTAAGTTGACATTGTCGCAGGTCGGAGTATTGATGGCTCTCGGGGTGCTGTATACGATGAGCAGTCTGTTGCTGTTCGAGTCGTATCATTACATAGCCTCGGGCTTGGCAACTACTTTGGTGTTTCTCTATCCGGTGATAGTGGCGCTTATTATGGTATTCCTGGGAGTCGTGCCGTCGTGGCCTGTATGGCTCGCGATAGCCGCCACGTTTGGAGGTGTAATACTAATGACGCAAGGTGGAGCAGGGCACAGTGTCGACCCGGTGGGCGTGATTCTATCGATTGGGTCGGCGCTTTCTTACTCATTGTTTATTGTTATCATCAACAGAAATCGCAAGATAGCCGACATATCCAATACGCTATTGACTTTCGCAACATTGAGTGTGGGTGCCGTAATCTTTCTCGGCAAGATGATGCTCTCCGAAACCGAGATGATGGCGGGCATTGAGGGCGCCGGGTCTTGGCTCAACTTGGTGGGATTAGCCATCTTGCCGACCATCGTATCGACCGCAACGCTGGCGTTGGCAACTCGCAACATCGGAGCAACGAAAGCATCGGTGTTAGGCGTGTTCGAGCCGATAACGGCAATGCTTGTCGGCACGCTAATGTTTGGCGAACCCTTGACCGTGCAGATTGTCGTGGGTATCAGCATAGCTATCGTAGCGGTGACGCTAATGATAAGCCTTACGAAAAGATAATTTATCGGACGGCAATAATTTTTTTTCAAAAATCACAAGTTTTTTTGCCAAAAGTGTTGCATTTTGAAATATAATCACTACATTTGCAAAAAGAAACAACAAAAATGACGAAAAATTACTTTGCATATTATTTCTTTTACTTTTATTTTAACAAGAATAAAAGCGGGATGGTATGTGAGTAATCGAAATATTATTAAAACCATATAATCCCGCTTAAGTGCGGGATTTTTTTGTAAAGGATGAAAAAAAGAGTAACCATACAAGGCGTAAAAGGCTGCTTTCACGATGCGGCGGCGCGTGCATATTTCGCCGGAGGAGATGTAGAATCGGTGCCCTGCGAGACGTTTCCGAGTATGTTCGAGACGCTCAAGACCGACGCTTCGCTCCTCGGCATCGTCGCTATCGAGAATACCATAGCCGGAAGCCTGTTGCAGAATCACGAACTGTTGCGGCTAAGCGGTTTGACCGTTGTCGGCGAATACAAAATGCGCATTTCTCATGTGCTGGCGGCGTTGCCAGGACAGACCATCGACGAGCTAACCGAGGTCAATTCGCATCCGATGGCGCTGATGCAGTGCGAGCAGTTTCTCTCAGGTCATAAGAATCTGAAAATGGTCGAGAAAAACGACACGGCAGGGAGTGCGCAAGAGATTGCCGAACAAAAGTTGCTCGGACACGGCGCTATCTGTGGAAAGTATGCCGCCGAACTCTATGGGCTCAACGTGCTCGTCGAAGGCATCGAGACAAATAAGCGCAACTTTACGCGTTTTCTCATCGTTGCCGACCCCGTTATCGAATCGGAATTGGTCGACCGCAAGCACATCGACAAAGCGTCGCTCGTGTTTACGTTGCCCCACACTCAAGGCAGTCTTGCAAAGATATTGACAATCTTCTCGTTCTACGACATCAACTTGTCGAAGATACAATCCATACCAATCATCGGACGCGAGTGGGAATATCGGTTCTTCATCGACCTTACGTTCGACGACTTTACGCGCTATCGTCAGTCAATCGAGGCTGTACGCCCGCTAATCCGCGATTTTAGAATATTAGGAGAATATACAGAATTCAAAACGAATGAAAGCAAATAGAATAGAGCCGGCACAACGAGTGTCGCTGGTTAAGGAATACTATTTTTCCAAGAAACTCAAAGAAGTGGCACGACTCAATGCAGAAGGTCGCGACATTATTTCGTTGGGCATCGGCGGTCCCGACCGTCCGCCGCACGCTAATGTCATCGACACGCTCTGCGAGTATGCTCATCGCAGCGATACGCACGGCTATCAGCCCTATGTAGGTCCCGTCGAACTTCGTCAAGCCTACGCCAACTGGTATAAACGTTGGTACGGCGTGGAACTCAATCCGGCAAACGAGATTCAGCCGCTTATCGGTTCGAAAGAGGGTATCCTGCACATCACTTTGGCTTTCGTAAACCCCGGCGACGGCGTTTTGTTGCCCAATCCCGGCTATCCGACCTATACATCCGTCAGCCGACTGGCAGGCGCCGAGATTTTTAACTACAACCTAAAGGAGCAGAACTCGTGGTATCCCGACTTCGACGAATTGGAGTCGATGCCGCTCGACCGCATAAAACTCATGTGGGTAAACTATCCCAATATGCCCACCGGAGCGCCGGCAAATAGCGAACTTTATGAGAAAATCGTCGACTTCGGTCGCCGCCATAACATACTCATTGTCAACGACAATCCGTACAGTTTCATACTCAACGACCGGCCGATAAGTATGCTGTCGGTCGAAGGAGCAAAAGACGTGGTGATTGAGTTGAATTCGCTCAGTAAGTCGCACAACATGGCGGGATGGCGTATGGCAATGATGGCATCGAATGCGCAATTCATCGAGTGGGTGCTCAAGGTGAAGTCGAACATCGATTCCGGACAATTCCGCCCGGCATTGCTCGCCGCCGTCGAAGCCCTCAAGTGCGATAGCGACTGGTTTGAAGAACTCAACGCCGTCTATGCGCGCCGTCGCAAAGTTGCCGAACGGATTATGGACGCTCTCGGATGTACGTTCGACCCCGCTCAGCGAGGCCTTTTCTTGTGGGGAAAAATTCCCGAAACAGCAGAGTCGTCAGAGAAATTTGCCGACAACATTCTCTACAACGCACGAGTGTTCCTCACTCCCGGATTTATCTTTGGCAGCAACGGCGAGCGATTTATCAGAATCTCGCTTTGCGCAACCGAAGAAAAAATGGAAGAGGCTTTAACAAGAATAAAACAAACAATATAGATATGGAAACTATTAAACCTATACAATTTAAAGGCGTCGACAACAAGCGACCGATAATCATAGCAGGACCGTGCAGTGCCGAGACAGAAGAACAAGTAATGACAACGGCAACCGATTTGGCTAAAGCAGGGATAAAAATCTTCAGAGCGGGCATCTGGAAGCCGCGCACCAAGCCGGGTGGCTTCGAAGGCATCGGCGAAGAAGGTCTCGTATGGCTCGAACGCGTGCAGAAAGAGACCGGTATGCTCGTCGCTACCGAAGTGGCTACGCGCCAGCACGTTGAGGCTGCCCTTAAGCACGGCGTCGACGTGCTCTGGATTGGCGCTCGTACGTCGGCAAATCCGTTTGCCATGCAAGAAATCGCCGATACGCTCAACGGCGTCGACGTGCCCGTGCTCGTCAAAAACCCCGTTAACCCCGACTTGGAACTCTGGATTGGCGCTATGCAACGCCTCCACAATGCCGGTATAACTCGCCTCGGCGCTATCCATCGCGGATTCAGCGCATACGGCAAGCACCTCTATCGCAATATGCCGCAATGGCACATTCCCATCGAGTTGCGCCGTCGCTTGCCTAACATGACACTCTTCTGCGACCCGTCGCACATCGGTGGCAAGCGCGAACTCGTTGCTCCGCTTTCGCAACAAGCTATGGACCTCGGCTTCGACGGTTTGATTATCGAATCGCATTGCGACCCCGACTGCGCTTGGAGCGACAAGAGTCAACAAGTAAATCCCGAAGTTCTCAACTTTATTCTCAATACATTGGTAGTGCGCGACACAACGCAAACCACCGAGAGCCTTACGCTCCTTCGCCAGCAAATCGACCAAATCGACGGCGAAATCATCGAGGCACTCGCCAAACGTATGCGCGTGAGCCGCGAAATCGGTCAGTACAAGAAAGAGCACAGCATGCCCGTACTGCAGACCGGACGCTACGACGACGTGCTCAACACGCGTGTGCGTAATGCCGAAGAAATGGGCATGAACGGCGACTTTATGAAGACCGTCTACCAAGCAATTCACGAAGAATCGGTTCGTCAGCAAATAGAAGTGTTGAACAATAGACTTTAACCGCGATGAGAATACTTATCATAGGCGCAGGCAAGATGGGAACATTCTTCTCCGACTTGCTTTGCTTCAAGCACACCGTCGGCATTTTCGACACCGACCCGCAACGTCTTCGCTTTACGTTCAACACCCAGCGAATGACCGACCCTGAAGAGATTCGTGCCTTCAACCCCGAACTCGTTATCAATGCGGCAACCGTCAAGTTTACCCTCGACGCATTCCGCATGGTGATGCCCTACGTTGCAAAAGAGTGCATCCTTGCCGATATTGCGTCGGTTAAGACCGGTTTGCCCGAGTTCTACGCCGACTGCGGCCATCCGTTCGTCAGCACACACCCGATGTTCGGTCCGACGTTCGCCTCGTTGAGCAATCTGTCGAACGAAAACGCCATCATCATCTCCGAAGGCGACCATCTCGGCAAAATCTTCTTCAAAGACCTCTATAGCGAACTGCATCTCAACATCCGCGAGTACACGTTCAAGGAACACGACGAAGTGATTGCCTACTCGTTGTCGATACCCTTTGCGTCGACCCTTGTTTTCGGTAGCATAATGAAACACCAAGACGCGCCCGGAACAACCTACAAGCGGCATATGGCAATCGCACGCGGACTAATGTCGGAAGACGATTATCTCCTCACCGAGATTCTTTTCAACCCGAACACAATCAGCCAATTGACCAACATCCAAGAAAAGTTGGAGCAACTCAAAGAAATCATTGCCCGCAAAGATTCCGGCGCAATGCGCGACTTCCTTGAGTCGGTGCGCCAAAACCTGAAGTAGGCAACCGCCTACGGATGATGGTACGGCTCGTTGTGGAGAATCGTGAACGCACGATATAATTGCTCCGTAAAAATCAGCCTTATCAAATCGTGAGGAAATGTCATTTTCGATAATGATATTTCCTCATTTGCTCTTTTATGGACCTCCTCCGAAAAGCCGTAAGGACCGCCGATGCAGAACACCAGCCGGCGCGACACCGTCTGCATCTTCTTGGCAATAAACGCCGAAAACTCCACCGACGTGCGCTCGCGGCCGTGCTCGTCGAGCAGAACAACATAGTCGGAACGGTCGAGCGCCGCCAAAATATTATTGCCCTCAGCCACCTTCTGCTGCTCTTGGCTCAGACTCTTCGATGTGCGTGCATCAGCAATAAACTGTATCTCGAACGGACAATAGCGCCCGATGCGCTTCGTATAGTCCTCAATTCCGGCGTTCAAATAACTGTGATTAGTCTTCCCAACCACAAAAAGGCTGATTTTCATATCAAATACTACAATTTTAATTCATATCTTTGCAACACGATTACAAAATTAGAAAAAATAATCAAAAAACATAAAGTTATGAAGACAAAAGACGAACTCATCGACGACCTCTTGACCCTTGCTTTTGCCGAAGACATCGGCGACGGCGACCATACAACGCTCTGCTGCATCCCCGAAGACGAAATGGGACGCCAGCACCTGCTCGTCAAAGAAGAAGGCATCCTCGCAGGCGTCGATATCGCTCTCAAAGTATTCCGTAAATTCGACCCCTCGCTCCGCGTTACCGTCTACATCAACGACGGCGCACACGTTCGTCCCGGCGACATCGCATTCGTCGTAGAAGGTCGCGTACGCTCGCTGCTCCAAACAGAGCGACTCATGCTCAACATCATGCAACGAATGAGCGGCATCGCAACAATGACAGCAAAATATGCCGCCGAACTCAAAGGACTTAAAACTAAAGTGCTCGACACCCGCAAAACAACCCCCGGACTTCGTATGCTCGAAAAAGAAGCCGTAAAAATCGGTGGCGGCGAGAACCATCGCATCGGACTCTTCGACATGATTCTGCTCAAAGACAACCACGTCGACTTCGCCGGAGGCATCCGTCAAGCCATCACCAAAGCCAACGACTACATCAAGCAAAATCATAAAGACGGCATGAAAATTGAAATCGAAGTGCGCAACTTCGACGAACTCAACGAAGCTATCGAAACCGGTGGCATCGACCGCATCATGCTCGACAACTTCACCCCCGCCGACACCCGTAAAGCCGTAGAAATCATCGCCGGACGCTACGAGACCGAATCGTCGGGCGGCATAACATTCGACACACTCCGTCAGTACGGCGAATGCGGCGTCGACTACATCTCCGTAGGCGCATTGACACACTCCGTAAAAGGACTCGACATGAGCTTTAAAGCCTGCTAACAGGCAACGCATACCCCGAGCCGTAGCGCGAAAGTTATGCTCGGGGATAGCCCTAACTGCTGATAGTCAAGCGATTTACACGATAAGAGCAAAAAAGTAAAAATATAATATCCAAAAAATTTGGAATATTAAAAAAATGCTACTAACTTTGCACTCGCAAAAGACAATTCAGCAACCCGGAGAGGTGGGTGAGTGGCTGAAACCAACAGTTTGCTAAACTGTCGTAGGAGTAATCCTACCACGAGTTCGAATCTCGTCCTCTCCGCAAAGTTTGATAACAATCGACAGGAGAGATGGCAGAGTGGTCGATTGCGGCGGTCTTGAAAACCGTTGAAGTGAGAGCTTCCGGGGGTTCGAATCCCTCTCTCTCCGCAGAAAAGCCTTGTAAGTCGTTGATTTACAAGGCTTTTTCTTTGTGACCTGCAATCGTTACACGCAAGTAGTCCCCCTTTAATATTTATAATTCTCTTGAAAAATCAAATGCTCG
>JBJEDP010000015.1:0-2239 GCA_051872175.1 Candidatus Limisoma sp. | reverse complement strand
CCGATCTCAACTCCTCGGTGCCGACAAATTCAATCGCATCGTCAAAGATAAAGTGTCTCGCTCCGGCAGATAACAGTTTATAAGTTGCAAAAAAATACCACTTAGCGATTTGGTCGACTAAGTGGTATTTTTTTTGATTATTATATCACATTATTCTTGAGTAGGCTTGAGCCAGCGGTCGAACCAACCGAAGAATTCGCGTTGCCACAACAGCGCGTTTTGCGGCTTGAGAATCCAGTGGTTTTCGTCGGGATAGACAAGCATACGCGTCGGGATGTCGCGAAGACGTGCGGCGTTGAAGGCTTGCATGCCTTGAGAAGCGAGGATGCGATAGTCGCGCTCGCCGACGGTAATCATAATCGGTGCAGTCCAACGGTCAACGAAATGGTGGGGTGAATTTGCGAACGAGCGTTGAGCAATTTCGTTAGTTTTATCCCAGAACGGACCGCCGAGGTCCCAGTTGGCAAACCACATTTCTTCGGTTTCGAGATATTGTGCTTCCGTATTGAAAATGCCTGCGTGAGCGAGCAGCGCGGCAAAGCGATTGTCGTGATTTCCTGCGAGCCAGTAAACAGAGAAACCGCCGTAGCTTGCACCGGTTGCACCGATATGCTTGCTATCGATATAGGGTTTCTCCTTCATATAGTCGACAGCCGAAAGATAGTCTTTCATATTTTGACCGCCATAGTCGCCGGAGATTTGTGCATTCCATTCCGTTCCGAAACCGGGAAGACCGCGACGGTTAGGCGCAATCACGACGTAGCCTTGCGATGCCATCAGTCGGAAGTTCCAACGATAACTCCACATTTGGCTAACTGCTTGTTGCGGACCGCCTTGGCAGTAGAGAATTGCCGGATATTTTTTCGTTTTGTCGAAGTTCGGCGGCAAAACCACCCAAGTAAGCATTTCTTTGCCGTCGGTTGTGGGAACCATATGTTTTTCGACCGTGACGGGAGCGAGTTGCGAAAGCAATTCTGTGTTGACGTTCGAAAGTTGAGTAGCAGCACTACCCGACTCTACCATGAAAATCTCGTTAGGATAAGTAATGGCATGACGCAATGCTACAACACGGCGCTCGTCGACCGGAGCAATCGTGGCATAGTCGCATTCGTTGTCGGCAAAAGTGGTCACTTGGTGGCTCTTGACGTCGATAGTGAATATCGGAGTCGAACCTTGGTGATGTGCAATGAAATAGATGCTTTTTCCGTCGGGATTCCATGCAAAGTCGTTTACCGTGTAGTCCCAATCGGCAGTCAAGTCGGTTTTCTGACGCGACTTCATATCCATCACGAAAATTCGGTTTTTGTCCGATTCGTAACCGTCGTGCTCCATCGAAAGCCAAGCGATTTTGTCGCCCTTCGGCGAGAATACCGGGTTGGTATCGTAGCCGAACATGCCCTCAGTAAGGTTAGTGGTCTCGCGAGTGGCGAGGTCGTAAAGATAGAGGTCGGAATTTGTCGATTCGGCGTAATCGCGACCTTCAAGTTTGCGCGACACATAGACAATCGATTTCGAATCGGGCGCCCATGCGAGCGACTCCACACCGCCAAAAGGTTTCATCGGTGCTTCGTAAGGTTCGCCTTCCATAACGTCGACGATGTTCGACAAGCTGTTGCCGTCGAAGTCGGCTACAAACGGATGCGGAATTTCCTTAACCCATTCATCCCAATGCTTGTACATCAAATCGTCGACGATATGACAATTCGCTTTATCGAGGTCAGGATAACGGTCTGCAACGGTTTTTCCGTATTTCACGCTGCCGATAAATATCACTTTTGTCTCATCGGGCGAGAAGCGAAATCCGCCAATGCCGTTTTCGACGTGCGAAATCTGTTTGCGGTCGGAGCCGTCGGCGTTCATCGTAAACAGTTGAGTATTACCGTCGGCTGTCGAAATAAACGCGATTTTCGCACCGCCGTTAATCCAAACGGCATTGAATTCCGGCTCTGCCGTTTTGGTAATCTGTGTCGGGTTGGCGCCATCGATATCCATCACCCAAAGTTCTTTGTTGCCCTTGTCGGCTTTCAAGCTGATAAATTCAACACAATAAAGAATTTTCTTTTTGTCGGGCGACACCTGCGGCTCGGCAACTCTACCGAATGCCTCAACGAGTTCGGGTGTAAACTTCCCGTCGACGACTTCGAACGACGGACGAGTAATGATTTGCTCATCGTCGCCGGCTTTCGCCGTACCTACGGCTGACACCATCAAAGCCATAATTGATAATTGTTTTAAATAG
>JBJEDP010000014.1:0-2245 GCA_051872175.1 Candidatus Limisoma sp. | reverse complement strand
CGATCTCAAGTAATACGGTAGCGCCTATCAAAGGCTCATTGGTTGCTCCATCAATAACTTTTCCCTTGATAGTCTTGGCACACACATTCAATGCCAAGACGCTAAAAATCAAACCTAATACAAATCTCATAATATACCTTAATTGTTCTACGCTGCAAAATTCGGCAGAATATATTACAGGAGAATAACAAAGGCATAACAAGAGTATTACAAAACGAAGAGAGGCAGCCTGAGCGAATTCAGACTGCCTCTCGTTGTTTTGTTTGCAATGGCGTTACTTCACCATTTTGAGGGTTTTCTGATTAACTTTAACCTTGTATTTCTCTTTGAGTTCTGCAACCCAAGCAGCCTCGAGGGCGTTTTGGTAGTCGCTGACCACGAGTCCGCGAACGTCGTTAAGCTCCTCCGGTTGAGTGAGAATCTTGCCGCGGATTACGAAATAGTCGGTATACTTGCCTTGCGGTTTAACTTTCTCACCGCCGAATTTTTCAGCGTCGACCATAGCATTTTCCGACTTGGCAACGAGCACTTTTTCGATTTTTACGTTGTCTTTGCCGAACTGCTTGCGGAGCGTGCGAGCCAACGAGTCTTCGCCGATTTCCATAATCTGCTGCTTGATGAGTTTCGAGATGGAGTCGCTCGTTGTTTGGATGAGATAACCTTTATATTTCGGTGAAGTCCACTTGTATTCATTACGGTGGTCTTCGAAATATTTCTCAAGACCGGCAACGTCGGAAGCTGCTTTGTTCCACACTTTTTGGTTGCTTACTTCAAACAACAACATACCGTCGCGATATTCGTTCAAGAGATTCTTGAAATCTTCGTTGCTGTTTTCGAGGCAGTCGCGTTCGTAGTCGATAACTGCTTCGGTAGCGATTTCGTTGATTTTTCCGTTCAAGAATTTCTTTGCTTGTTCGTCTCTCATCTTGCCGAAACCTTTGATGCGGTCAATCAGCAACGAAACCGGATATTTACGACCTTCGATTGTGAAAAGTGTAAGATTTGAATCTTTATATTTGGCGATAAATACCGAGTCGAATTGCGCGGGCGAAGTCACGTCGGCATATAGCAACTTTTCGGTGTCGACATTGCGCATGAGCGAATGTTGCTTTTTGAGTTGCTCAACCTTGCTGTCGCGACCTACTGTCGACAACGGCGAGTTTTTGAGTTGACGCATAACTTGCTCGTGCATGTCGGCATACGAACCGATTGATTTGCTGCCGAGTTTCTTGACGATATGGATTCCGTAACGAGTTTCGAAAAGCTCTGAGATTTCACCGTCAGCCAATTCGAACGACACTTGTTCGAACTGCGGCACCATTTGTCCGACGCCGAACCACGGAAGCAGACCGCCTTGTTTTGCGGAACCGTCTTCAGAGTTTTCGCGAGCCAATTGTTCGAAGTTACCGCCGGCTTTAATCAACGCGTAAATGCTGTCGACGGTGTGCTTAACCTGAGCCTTTTGCTCGTCGGTGGCATTTTGCGGGAAAAGTTTGAGGATGTGTTCCACATTGACTTGACCCGGGTCGGGACGACGCTCGTAGACTTTTACGATATGGAAACCGAAGTCGGTGGTAAATACCGGAGAGATAGAATCGACGGCTGTGGCATAGCACATGTCTTCAAACTCTTGCGGGAAACGACCTACTGAGACGTAACCCATACTACCTTTATTCGCTGTAACCGAACGGTCGATAGAATACTTGAGGGCGAGGTCTTCGAAACTTTGACCGGCAAGGATGCAAGAACGGATGCTATCCAACCGAGCGCTGATTTTGGCTTCCGCGTCGGCGTTTTCACCGCGAGAAAGCATAATGTGGCTTGCCTTGACGTTGGTCTTCATACGTTCGTAGATGCCCTTTGCTGCGGCTTCTTCAGCCACGGTGTCGACCAAGAACGGTGCAAACAGGTCGTTACGATATCCTGCATATTCTTTTTGGAACGACTTTGTCGTGTCGATTCCTTCGTTGATGGCATCGGCTACCTTGAGTTTGTAGACAGTGAACATATCAAGATACGTATCCAACGGCTGCTTGGCAAGTTGCTGTTGGTTGTTCTTGTTATACATATATTCAAACTCGGCGAGCGTAACGTCTTTGCCATCGACGGTCATCAACACCGGCGACTTTTTGGTTGCCGCATAGAGCGACAAACCGCCAATAAGAAGCAGAACTCCTGCTGTGATTGTTGTTTTTTTCATTCGAAAATATTTAGATTGTGAAGTGCTGATTTTAAACACTTCGTG
>JBJEDP010000013.1:0-10999 GCA_051872175.1 Candidatus Limisoma sp. | reverse complement strand
GATCTGAGGAAGATGTTGTTGCTGTCGCGGACCTCAATCATACCTGTCAAGTCGCGCCAGCGTTTGCTTTTGTCTAAGAAATCGATAAGCGGCAGCAGTCGAGTCGGAGGATATTCGGGGGTGAATCGTCCTTTGACCACGGGTCGGTCGATAAAGAAATCGGCGTTGCTCTGCATCCGCTTGTTGTCTTTGTTGACGTAGTAGGAATCGGCGCCGTCGAACAC
This sequence comes from Candidatus Limisoma sp., assembly GCA_051872175.1. Classification (GTDB taxonomy): domain Bacteria; phylum Bacteroidota; class Bacteroidia; order Bacteroidales; family Muribaculaceae; genus Limisoma. Next base: position 10,775 of record JBJEDP010000013.1, on the reverse strand, counting down.
GCGCATCACCGGCTGCAAGGGCTTTATGTCGATGTGAAGCAGGTTGTCGGCGGTGATGTAGCATTCGACGTTTTCGATGTAGTCTTTGGCTTTGAGTCGCTTTTCGATGTCGGCAATGTCGATGTCGACAATCCTTTTGCCTTCGGGGGCAATGCCCATTTCGTTGAGTTGTGAAGAAATATAATCAACGGTCACAAACTTCACCGATTCGGCGTAGTCGATGACGATGTCGACGCCCTTGCAGCAGTCGTCTTGCTTGAGCAGTTTCACGAAAGGAAACGCCACGACGACGTAGGCGGCGAGCAGCACCGACACAACGATTAGTGTTATTTTCTTCACTTTCATTTGGTTGCGTTTTCGACAATTTTGCGTATTTCGGGCAGGTAGTTGCAGATGTCGCCGGCACCTGCCGTCAAAAGTACGTCAAAGTTATAATTTTTTATCGTTTCGAGCAAGTCTTTTTTGTTGCAAATTGCTTTATCGGGGCAGTTTATGCGGTCGAGGATGATTTGCGAGGTCACACCTTCGATGGGCAGTTCGCGCGCTGGGTAGATGTCGAGCAGTAGCACTTGGTCGGCAAGTGAGAGCGCTTCGGCAAACTCGGGGGCGAAATCGCGAGTGCGCGAGTAGAGGTGTGGCTGGAAAATCACGCTCAGGTGTCGTCCGGGATAGAGGTCGCGCACGGAGCGGATGCTTGCTTTGAGTTCGTCGGGATGGTGCGCATAGTCGTCGATAATCACGCGTCCGTTGGGTTGCTTGAGCCAGAACTCGAAGCGACGTTTCGGACCCATGAACGAAGCGACAGCCGTTCGGATGCTTTCGCTGTCGACACCGACGAGCAGGCACACAGCGATAGAAGCGACGGCATTTTCGATGTTTATGTCGACGGGCACGCCGAGGCGAATGTCGCGAATAACGGTGTCGGGGGCTACGAAGTCGAAAGTGATTTCGCCGTTGCCTTTGCGGATGTTTTCTGCGTGGAAGTCGCCATCGTTTCGCGAGTATGAGTAAACTTTGACGCCGTCGGCGGGACGCGGCCGCAGTTTGAGCCCGGTGTGGCAGATGAGAGCGCCGCCGGGGCGAACGAGTTCGGTGAAATGCGCAAAACTCTCAAGATACGCCTCTTCCGTGCCGTAGATGTCCAAGTGGTCGGGGTCGGTTGCTGTCACTACTGCAATGTATGGGCTAAGCCAGTGGAAAGAGCGGTCGAATTCGTCGGCTTCGATGACGGAATATTCGCTCGTCTCGCTGAGCAGGAAGTTGCTGCCGTAGTTTCGCAAGATGCCGCCTAAGAATGCGTTGCAGCCAATCGGCGATGTGTGAAGGATGTGAGCGGCGAGGCTCGACGTCGTGGTTTTGCCGTGAGTGCCGGAGAAGCATAGACCCTTGGTGTCGTGCGTAATCAGCCCGAGCACTTGTGCGCGTTTGTGTATGTCGAATCCGCCCTTACGGAAGTAGGTCAGGATGGCGTTGTCGTCGGGAATAGCCGGCGTGTAGACAACCAATGTGTCGGCAGCGTTGCGACAGTAGTCGGGAATTGTGTCGACATTGTCGTCGAAAGAGATTTCGGCGCCTTCTTTAATCAGGTCGGAGGTCAATTCGGTCGCTGTGCGGTCGTAGCCTGCCACGCGAGCGCCTTTTTTGAGGTAATATCTCACCAAGGCTGCCATGCCGATGCCTCCGGCTCCTACAAAGTATATATTCATTTCGTTCAGTTGTTTTATTTGTTAATACCGATAAGTTGGTCGACGCGGTCGACGATGCGCTCAACCGAGTTGCGCAGCGCCATTTTTGCGACGTTTTGCTCCAGCGTGTGTAGCTGTTCGGGCTTGCCGATGAGGTCGAGCACGGTCTTGATGAGACACGTTTCGGCGTCGCGGTCGCTGACAAACACGGCGGCATCGCGGTCGGACAGCGCACGGGCGTTCTTCGTCTGGTGGTCTTCGGCGACGTTTGGCGAAGGAACGAGCACCGAGGCTTTGCCCAGCAGTTGGAGTTCGGAAATCGAACTTGCGCCGGCGCGCGACACAACCAGGTCGGCTGCGCGGTAGGCGATGTCCATATCGGTTACGAATGCCATCTGCACGACGTTTTTAGGCTTCTTTTCAGCCATAACGGCTTGAGCGGCATCGTTGTAGAGCTTTCCGGTTTGCCAGATGAATTGCACGCCCGACATATCGATGATGTTGAGCGCGGCAGCGACGCATTCGTTGATAGTGCGAGCTCCGAGGCTACCGCCGACGACGAGCACTGTTGGCTTGTCGGGGTCGAGGCCGTAGTGGCGGCGCGCTTCTTGGGGCGTCAACGTGCACGACAGAATTGATTGGCGAACGGGATTGCCCGTCAGCGTAATCTTGTCGGCGGGGAAGAACCGCTCCATGCCCTCGTAAGCCACGCAGATTGCGTCGGCGCGCTTTGCCAGCAGTTTGTTGGTCACTCCGGCGTAAGAGTTTTGCTCTTGGATGAGCGTGGGAATGCCGCGTTTTTGCGCCGCTTTGAGCATCGGACCGCTTGCATAACCGCCTACGCCGATGGCGATGTCGGGTTGGAACTCGCGGAGAATCTTGCGCGCCTTCATCATGCTCTTGAGCAGCCTGACGACGACTTTGACATTGCGCCAGAGGTGCTTGCGGTCGAATCCGCTCACGGGAAGCCCGATAATGCGGTAGCCCGCCGCCGGCACTTTCTCCATTTCCATACGGTTTTCGGCACCGACGAAGAGAATTTCCGCTTCGGGATGTCGCTCTTTAATGCCGTTTGCTATCGAGAGTGCGGGGAAGATGTGACCTCCCGTACCGCCTCCGCTAACTAATATTTTCATTGCTTTTGTCATTCTTATTTGTCAGTTGTTGGGTTTGCTGCCTTGAGCATTTCCGGCAATTTTTCTTCGGTCTTCGACTTGCGAGTCGATGTCGAAGCCGTGCGGCTCACGCTCATAATCACGCCGAAAGCCATGCAGATGACTAATACCGACGTACCGCCTTTTGAAATCAGCGGCAAGTTTTGTCCCGACACGGGGACAATTCCTGTGTTGATGGCGATGTGCGAGAACGCTTGCAGCACAATCATCGCCGCCATACCCATAACGAGCAGCGCCGGGTAGGCTTGCTTGCATCGTCGGGCGATGTAGACCGCTCGCATCATCAGACTGAAGAAGAGCGCCAGCAGAAGCGTTCCGCCGATGAATCCGCTCTCTTCGATGACAATCGAGTAGACGTAGTCGGAAAATGCCAGCGGCAGTCGGCTCGTCTCGCGCGACTGTCCCAGCCCGACGCCATACCAACCTCCATGGGCTTGAGCCATGTAGGAATATGTCTTTTGTCGGCTGCTGAGTATCGACTCGTTTTTCGACGGGCATGTGTCGAGCACCTCTTTGAAGTAGCTGTTGATGCGCGACGTCCATGTGTCGGTTCGCAGTTGCGACTCTTTTTCTTTTTCCTCTTGCGCACTTTCCGCCACAACTTCTTTTTTCGAGAGTTCTTCAAGTTGGTGCGCTGCAATGACTTCCGACATGCCATAGATGCATCCGGCAATCACCCCATAGACGAGGCAAACCTTTATGCATAGTTTAAAAGAAGCGCCGGCTACAATGTACATAACCAAACTGATAGCCATAAACAGCACAGTGTTGGTCAAGCCTTGCAAAATGAGAAAGAAACCTAACACGCCGACAATCATTACGCTAATCCATATCTCGAGTTGACTTCTGCCTTTTTGCTTTATCCAACTCGAAAGAATTGTTGCGAGGACAAACACGATGGCGAGTTTTGCCATTTCTGCGGGCTGGATTGTAACGCCCATGAGGTTTAAACTACGCGAAGCATCGTTGACGTTGCCGCCAAAAAACATTGCTCCCAATAGTGCAAACACCGTAAACCCGGCGAAACCCCATCCGAATTTGACAAACCAGGTATATTCTTTTTTTGCAAAGTAGGTCATCAGCAGCGTTCCGCCGCCCAGAAACACCAGATGCTTCAGAATCGGTTTGTAGACGCTGCCCATAGCGGCAATCTCGCGTGCCGAGGCGCTGAACGATTCGATGACAGCCAAAATGCACAACGTTATGTAGATGCCGATAACGTAGTTGTCGATTTTGTTCTTCGATTCTTTCGCTTTGTCGGTCGGTTCTTCCTTAACAATTTTGTCTAATTCTTTTTCCATTATTTTCCCCTTTTGAGGTTTTTAACTTGCTCCTTAAATTGGCGACCGCGGTCTTCGTAGCTTTTGAACAAGTCGAAACTTGCGCAGCAAGGCGAGAGCAGCACGGTTTCGCCGGTTTTGGCAAGTCTGGCGGAAGTGCGAACGGCGTCTTCCACCGAGTGAGTGTCGGCAATTACGGGTACTTTGCCGGCAAAAAACTCCTTGATTTTTTCGTTATCTTTTCCCATGCAGACGATTGCGCTGACTTTTTCGCGCACCAAGGGCTCGATTTCGCTATAGTCGTTGCCTTTGTCTTTGCCACCCAGGATGAGTACGACCTTTGTGGTCATGCTTTCCAGCGCGTACCAGCAAGAATTGACGTTTGTGGCTTTCGAATCGTTGATGAAGACCACGTCGTCGACCGTGTCGACATACTCCAGACGGTGCTCCACGGCTTGGAAGTCGGCAAGGGCTTTGCGGATTACCTCTTTCTTGATGTCGAGCAGCGAAGCCGACAGACCTGCCGCCATTGAGTTGTAGAGGTTGTGGAGTCCCGGCAACGAGAGCTCGCCGACGGGCATAGTAAGCCCTTCGTGCCCTTGCGGACAGATGGTCAGGTTGCCGTTGTCGGTGTAGGCGCATGCGCCTTGCTCGTGAAATTCGCTGAAAGGCAGCATTTGTGACTCAACCTTGAGCGTTTTCAGCTGCGCGGCAATCACGGGGTCGTCTTCCCAGAAGATGAACGAATCGCATTCGGTCTGGTTGCGGATGATGCGGAACTTTGCGTTGACGTAGTTTTGCATCTTATGGTCGTAGCGGTCCAAATGGTCGGGCGTGATGTTGAGCAGCACGGCGATGTTGGCTTTAAATTCGAACATATCGTCGAGTTGGAAGCTGCTCAGCTCGATGACGTAGACGTCGTGGTGTTCGGTAGCTACTTGGTAGGCGAGGCTACGGCCTACGTTGCCTGCCAAGCCGACGTTGATGCCGGCATTTTTGAGAATGTGGTAGGTGAGCATCGTTGTAGTGGTCTTACCGTTACTACCGGTGATGCACACCATCTTGGCGTCGGTATAGCGTCCGGCGAATTCTATTTCGGAGATTACCGGGATGCTCTTTGCGCGTGCTTTGACGATGAGCGGAGCGTCTTCGGGGATGCCCGGACTTTTGATTATTTCGTCGGCATCGAGAATGCGTTGCTCGGTGTGTCCGCCTTCTTCCCAAGCAATGTTGTATTGCTCAAGACGCTCTTTGTAGCGGTCGGCAATAGTGCCCATGTCCGACAACCATACGTCGAAACCTTTAACTTGTGCAAGCACGGCTGCACCTACGCCGCTCTCTCCACCTCCTAAAACTGCTATCTTTGCCATTTTGTTTCTATCTAATCTTAAGTGTTATAAATGTTATAATTGCGAGAAATATGCCGACAATCCAGAATCGAACAACGATTTTCGACTCGGGTATCGGGTTAATCGGATGTTGCCATTTTGCCACTATTCCTGCGTTGCCTTGCTTCTGGAAGTGGTGGTGCAACGGCGTCATCTTAAAGATTCGGCGTCCTTCACCGTATTTTTTCTTAGTGTATTTGAAATAGCCGGTTTGCATGATTACCGACAAGTTTTCGACCAAGAAAATACCGCAAAGCACCGGAATGAGCAGCTCTTTGCGAATAAGAATAGCAAAAACGCCGATAATTCCGCCGATGGTCAAACTTCCCGTATCGCCCATAAACACTTGAGCGGGGTAGGCGTTATACCACAAAAATCCGACGAGAGCGCCGATGAAAGCAGCCGCGTAGACTACCAATTCGCCGCTGCCGGGGATATACATAATGTTGAGATACGACGAATAGACGATGTTGCCTCCCAGGTAGCACATAATCGCCAGCGCCACGCCGATTATCGCCGACGAGCCGGTGGCAAGTCCGTCGAGTCCGTCGGTGAGGTTGGCTCCGTTCGACACTGCCGCCACGACGAATATCGTGACCAGAATGAACAGAATCCATCCGGCGGTTTCGGCATGCTCGCCCGCCCATTGCGTGAACCATGCGTAGTTGAGGTTGTTGCTCTTGACGAACGGGATGGTCGTGATGGGCTGTTTTTCCGCCGTGGGCTTGTAGAGCACTTCGATTTCGCCGTCGGTTGCCGGTTGCTCAACGTTTTCGTTGACCACAATGTCGGGGCTCAGATACATCGTCAGTCCGACTATCAGACCCACGGCGACTTGCCCTACAATCTTATACTTGCCTTTCAGTCCGTCTTTGTTATGCTTTTTGATTTTCTTGTAGTCGTCGAGGAAGCCGAGTGCGCCGAGCATCAGCGTCGACACAATCATCAGCAGCATATACGTGTTGGTGAGGTTGCCCACCAGCAAGCACGGCACAAGCACGGCGATTATGATGATTACGCCACCCATCGTCGGCGTGCCGGTTTTGCTCATCTGTCCTTCGATGCCCAAGTTGCGAACGATTTCGCCGACTTGCATCAGTTGCAAGCGGTCGATGATGCGGCGTCCGATGACGGTCGCAATCAGAATTGACAAGATAAGAGCCGCGGCGGCGCGAAAGGAGATGTAGCCCATCAATCGCGCCCCGGGCAAATCGTATTGTGACAAATAGTCGAAAAGATGATATAGCATTGTTTATTCTTCCTCTTTAAAAATGTCGAGCACAACTTCTTTGTCGTCGAAATGATGTTTCACGCCGCAAATCTCCTGGTAGTTTTCGTGACCCTTTCCGGCAATGAGCACGACGTCGCCGGGACCGGCAAACTGCGTGGCTGTGCGGATAGCTTCGCGACGGTCGGTGATGCGTACGGTCTTTGTGCGGTCGTCTTTGTCGAGTCCGGCAATCATGTCGCTGAGAATCTCGTTGGGGTCTTCAAAGCGCGGGTTGTCGGACGTGAGGATAAGACGGTCGCTCAGGCGGCACGCTTCTTTCGCCATTATCGGGCGTTTGCCTTTGTCGCGGTTACCGCCGGCACCGACAACTGTAATCACATGACCACCGTTGCCGATGACGTTGCGTATGGAGTTGAGCACGTTGACCAGCGCATCCGGTGTGTGGGCGTAGTCGACGATTGCCGTATAGCCTTTGGGCGAAGCAAACGTCTGGAAGCGTCCGGCAACCGGAACGAGCATGCTCATCTTGGTCAGAACATCTTCTTCGTCGAAGCCTAACAGACGCGCTGCGCCGTAGACTGCCAGCAAGTTGTAAGCATTGAAGCGACCTGTGAACATCACTTCGACGTCGCGGCCGTTGATTTGCAGCGACGTGCCGTTGAGGCGGCTTTCGACAATCTTGCAACGGAAGTCGGCGTCGCGCGTCAGCGAATAGGTGTGGCGCGAAGCCGCCGTGTTTTGGAGCATTACGAGCCCTGCCTTGTCGTCGGCGTTGACGAGAGCAAAAGCGTCGGCGGGAAGGATGTCGAAAAAGCGCTTTTTAGCCTTCAGGTAGGCGTCGACGGTCTTGTGATAGTCGAGGTGGTCGCGCGTAAGGTTGGAGAATATCGCTCCGGCAAACTTCAGACCGTCGATGCGATGCTGGTCGGCAGCGTGCGAACTAACTTCCATAAAAGCGTATTCGCAACCGCATTCGACCATTTCGTGCATCAACTTGTTGAGCGTCAGTTGGTCGGGCGTGGTCTGCGTGGTGGGCACGGGTGTGCCGTCGATATAATTGCAAACGGTAGAAAAGAGTCCGGTCTTGTAGCTCATCATTCGCGTAAATTCGTAGAGCAGTGTGGCTGTGGTGGTTTTGCCGTTAGTTCCGGTTACGCCGACCAAGTGCAACTTGTGCGACGGGTTGTCGTACCACTCCGACGCAATGAATCCGAGTGCCGATGCACTGCTTTCGACGCGGATGTAGGTCACCCCGTCTGCCAATTCTTCGGGGAGACGCTCGCACACGATAGCCGTAGCGCCTGCTTTGACTACTTCGGGGATAAACTTATGAGCGTCGACGTTCACGCCCGGAATGGCTACAAACAGCGTGCCTGCTTCGGCTTTGCGAGAGTCGCATTCCAAGGCTGTAATCTCTTTGTCGATGCTGCCTACCACCTCTGTGGGGCGGATGGCGGAAACAAGACTTGTTAGATTCTTTTTCATATCGCTTTATATATAATCTGCAAAGTTATATCGAATTTCTGAGTTTTAGCGTAATTTTGTCGCCTTTCTTGTATTTTGCACCGGCAGCAGGCGTCTGCGAGTAGACGTAGTTGCCGCTACCTTCGGTGGTCGCTACGTTGAGTCCGGCTTTTTCGAGGGTCATCACGGCGTCGCGGAGGCTCATACCGATGGTCGAGGGCACGCCCTCGGTCGGAATGCTTTTGGGCTTCAACTGCGTCGACGACTTGACGTTGAGCGTGCTCAACAGGTCGTTTTTACTTCCGTCGGGCATACGCGTAACGATGGGCTTTGCGCCGTTATGCTCTTGCATGTCTTTGTAGTCGGAAAATTGGTTGAGCAGACCGCGTGCATATAGCTTCAGGGCGATGTTCATCAGCACCGTACCGCTACTGCGTGCCGCGCCGAACGGACCGCCTTGCATCACGACGATGCACGAATATTGCGGAGCGTCGGAGGGGAAGAATCCGCAGAAGGCGTAGCGCTTCTTCGACATGTTGTAGCCGCCGCCGTCGAGCTGGTAGGCTGTGCCGGTCTTGCCGGAAATCGATACGAAGTTGTTCTGCAACGCGCGACCTGTGCCGTGGTCGTCCCAAACGACGGCTTTGAGGAAGTCGCGGATTTGTGCGGCTACTTCTTCGCTGCAGATGCGTTCGCGTACGTACGAGACGTCGAAAACGGTGTCGGTCTGTCCGTCGCGAATAAGTTCTTTGACAATACGCGGACGAACGAATTTTCCGCCGTTGGCAATTGCGTTATAGAAGCTCAAAGTGTAGATGGGCGGTATGCGAGTTGCGTAGCCGTAGCACACGCGAGTCATGTCGATGCGGTCTTTGTTTTTCGTGCCCAATTTGGGGATGTAAGGCAGACGTTCGCCGTAGATTCCCAGATTGAGCGGCTCAAACATGCCGATGTCTTCCAGGCGTTTGCGGTAGCGACACGGGTCGTCGCCGAAGCCTTTGATGATGATTTTCGACATACCGATATTGCTTGAGTAGGCGATTATCTCTTTGGGCGTCAGGCTCGAATAAGCATGCGAGTCGGTTATCGGGCGTCCTCCGGCGTAGCTGAACGACGATCCGGTTGGAATTGACGCATTGAGCCCAACAATCTTGTCTTCCAGGGCAATCATCATCGAAATCGGCTTCATTACCGAGCCGGGGTCGTAGCCCATGAGTGCGTGGTTGAGACCTTCGCGATAGAACACTTCGCCGCGCTTTGTGCTGTCGCGCTGAAGGTTGGATATTGCTTTGATTTCGCCCGTTTTAACGTCCATCAGCACTGCCGTAGCCCATTCCGATTTGGTGATTTCGCACATCTTCTCGAGCTCGGTTTCGACGATGTCTTGCATGTGGATGTTGATGGTTGTCACCACGTCGTAGCCACGTTGCGCGGGTTCAACTTCCCACGTGGTCAGGCTCTTGGTCGACGAAATGGTGCTTCCCCAGCCGTTTTTGCCGTAGAGCAAGGTGTCGAGCGCACGTTCGAGCCCGGTCTCGCCGCGGAACACGGTCTTGTTGTTGCCGACGCGCTCTTCCTTGGTTGCGCCGATGCATTGCGACGCCAATTTGCCGAACGGACGGCGGCGCAATATTGTCCAATTCTTTGTTATCGTGTATTTTCCGCCCGGTACGGAGCAGTATTTGCACTTAAGCAAGTACTGACGGTCTTCGTTGTAGATGTTGGTAAGCAGTTTTACCTTTTTCCACTTGCCGTAACGCTTAAACGTGTCGGCGGGTCCGCGTTTGTCTTTGTCGATTTTCGACACGCGTTTGTTATGTTTCTTAAGAATCTCGAACGAGTCGAGTCTTGTTAATATTTCCTCTTTGAGCGTTTCCGCGTTCTGTGTCGGGTCCATTTCCACGACTCTATTAACCAAGCCGTCGATGTATTTACGAAGCGTATCGGCTCTGAACGATTCGGAGTTGAAATCGATTTCGGGCGAATACACTTTGATACTTGCCGACAGAATTGAACGGTCTTCAGCAAGGATGTTGCCGCGTTCGGGGTAGATAACCACCGAGTCGCGGATTCCGCTTTTGGCGAGTTCGTTCCAACCATCCGCGTGAATCACTGTGTTCATTAACAGTTTGCCGACAATCAGCAGGGCGACGACTTGCAGCGCTACCATAATCCATTTGTAGCGGTCAATCATCCCGAGCTTCACGCGCTTTCTGTTTTCTCCCTTTTTGCTTTTTTTAGTCTTTTCCATCAGTCACAGGATTTGTTAGTTATTATTTAGGTTGAAAGGCGGCTGCTCGGGCGACACAAGTTCCAAATGCAGCGAGTCGACCATCTTAATCATCTCGCTTTCGCGTGTCTGGCTGCCGTAGCGCGAGGTGACGTGGATTTGGCTGGTTTGGACGTCTGTCAACTCATGTTGGAGTTTCTTGACTTCGTCGATTTGAAATTGTGCCGTGAACTTGAAAGATATGTAGATGACAAAGAGCACCACTACCAGCAACACCCAAAAGATGTACCGTCGGTAGGCTGACCCTGAAAACCATTCGCCT
>JBJEDP010000012.1:0-2259 GCA_051872175.1 Candidatus Limisoma sp. | reverse complement strand
ATCTATGACTCTGGCAAATAATCAATTAGCCATTAACTGAATATCCCTAATTAGGTAATTATGGGCTTTTCGGCAAAATTACGTCCTTATATTTTTGTATCTTAGGCGGAGAATCTGTAATTTTGCTTTTGAAAGGACTTTTCGATGAAATTATCTGAACTTAAAACAGGAGAAACGGGCGTAATCGTGAAGATTACGGGCCACGGCTCTTTCCGTAAGCGGGTTATGGAAATGGGCTTCGTTAAAGGGAAAAAGATTCACGTAGAACTCAATGCACCGCTTCACGACCCGATAAAATATCGCATTCTCGACTACGAAATTTCGCTTCGCCGCAATGAGGCGGAACTTATCGAGGTTGTCGCCGACAAGCACGACCCGGCGGCTGTCAGTGCCGATGCCGCGGAAATTCGCGAAGACGACGGCGATTTTATCACGGCTTTCGACCGCGAACGCCGCACTATCAACGTTGCTCTTATTGGAAATCCTAACTGCGGCAAGACGTCGCTCTTCAACGTGGCGAGCGGTGCGCGCGAGCATGTGGGCAACTACAGCGGGGTGACCGTCGACGCCAAATACGGCGAAATGCACTACAAGGGTTATCATTTCAACATCGTCGACTTGCCCGGCACTTATTCGCTATCGGCATATTCTCCCGAGGAACTCTACGTGCGCCGTTACCTGCACGACCAAGTGCCCGACGTGGTTATCAACGTGCTCGACGCAACCAATCTCGAGCGTAATTTCTACCTGACCACCGAACTTATCGACATGGACCGCAGTATGGTGGTTGCGCTCAATATGTATGACGAACTCGAGCGCTCGGGCGACACGTTCGACTACGATGCGATGGGGCGTATGATTGGTGTGCCCATGGTGCCGACGGTGTCGAAATCCGGGCGTGGCATCGACGAACTCTTCGATACGGTCATCGAGGTCTACGAGGGACGCAACGACGTGGTTCGCCATGTGCATATCGCTTTTACCAAGGACATTGAACGCGCTGTCAAGGCTATTCAGACGGAACTCAAGAAGGAGCAAACGCTCGACTTGCACTTCTCCGCGCGCTATCTTTCTATCAAATTTCTCGAAGGCGATAAGGAAGTCGTCAACTTGGTGAAGTCGTTGCCGCGCTACGACGAAATTCGCCGCCTGCGCGATCGCCTTGTGGCTGAAATCGAGGAAATCCACCAAGAAGATATGGCTGCCATAATCGCCGGAGCAAAATACGGCTTCGTGTCGGGTGCGCTGCGCGAAACGCTCGTCCGTAACAACGACAAAGACGAAATCAAGTCGAGCAGCGTTATCGACTCGATTGTGACGAGCCGAATTTTCGGCTTTCCGATATTTTTCCTGATAATGTGGCTCATGTTCTGGGCTACGTTCGAAATCGGTCAGTATCCGATGGATTGGATTGACCACCTCGTGCAGTGGATTGGCTCGATTGTGTCGAACTATATGCCCGACGGACCGGTCAAAGATATGATTGTCGACGGCATTATCGGCGGCGTCGGCGGAGTGATTGTGTTCTTGCCTAACATATTGATTCTCTACGTATTTATATCGTTTATGGAGGATTCGGGCTACATGGCTCGCGCGGCGTTTATCATGGACCGCATAATGCACAAAATCGGGCTTCACGGCAAGTCGTTTATCCCGCTGATTATGGGCTTCGGCTGCAACGTGCCCGCCATTATCGCCACGCGCACCATCGAGAGTCGCAGCAGCCGACTTATCACGATGCTCATCAACCCGTTTATGTCGTGCGGAGCGCGTTTGCCCATCTACCTCTTGCTGGCGGGAGCTTTCTTCCCACGCCACGCCGCTGCCGTGTTGTTCGGATTGTATGTGCTCGGCATCTTGGTCGCTGTCGTTACGGCGCGGCTGATGCGCAAGCTGAAGTTTAAGGTCGACGAAACGCCCTTTGTCATGGAGTTGCCGCCTTATCGCGTGCCGACGCTCAAGGCTACGTTGCGTCACATGTGGGCGAAAGGGCAGCAGTATCTGCGCAAAATGGGCGGCATCATTCTGGTAGCAAGTCTGTTGATATGGGCGCTGAGCTATTTCCCGCGGCCTACCGCCGAACAGGTCGAGATGGCGCATACCGAGATTGTCGGCGAGACCGTCAATGATGAACAGGCGGAAAGTATAGCGCAGAGCGAAAACTCCTACCTGGGTCGCATCGGCAAGGCTATTGCTCCCGTGTTTGAGCCTCTCGGTTTCAACTGGAAGATGACCATCTCGCTCATCTCGGGCACTGTG
>JBJEDP010000011.1:0-11036 GCA_051872175.1 Candidatus Limisoma sp. | reverse complement strand
ATGTTTTACAACATATTAGAAAAAGAGGGCGCATCAATTTTTGATACACCCTCCTCTCGTTTATCGTTTCATCAGAATAATTTTAGCCTGTAATCTTCACCATCAAACGGCTCGACTCGATGCGACCCGGCAGGGGTAACCGAGCATCTTTGATTATCAAATTTTTAGCTATTACCGCATCCTCTTAGCGGTGACGCTCGTAGACGTAATAGTAATGCATATCCGGCGTATCGGAGAGATAGAGATAGTAGCGGTCGTAGTCGTAATACCAGAACATCGTGCCCATATAGTGGTTGCGGAAATCGATATGTATCGTATATTCGTCGGCGTCCCACGAGAACCATTCCTGGCAGGAGTAACCGAAATCGTCGACAAAATAGTAGACGCCCGTGCCGTTGTCGTAGAAGTCGTAAGCATCGGCGTAGCGCGAGTCGACAGGGAAGCCGCCCGCTTCAATCAAATCCCATTCGCCGATAAATCCCGGGCGATACCAGTCGTCGTCGCAGCCGCCAAGTCCTATCGCCATAACAGCCAATACCGTACAAATCAATATCTTCTTCATAATTCTAATATTCCGTTAACAAATAAAAACGTTTCATTGCTACAAAAATACAAATAAAACTCTCTTTGTAACAAATTCGCACAACAAAAACTTGACATCGCCCGCTATTTTGCTTATTTTTGCAGAAACAAATCTACATAACATCAAACGCTTTATGATTAAACCGAACGAATACATGCATCCCGAAGATGCAAAAGCGTTAAGAGAACTGGAAAGCATTCCGGGATTTCCGGCGCTTGTCAAGAAAGTACTCGCCCTGGGGTTGGAGAAGTTGCAATACGGCATCAATATGGCTTCAGCCATCCGCTTAAGTCCTACGCAGTTGCCCGAAATCTACAACCGACTGCCGCCAATCTGCGAAAAGTTGGGCATCAAAGAGCCGGAATTCTACCTTTCGATGGACCCATATCCAAACGCTTGGACATTCGGCGACACAAAAATCTTTGTTACCGTCACTTCCGGACTGCTCCAACTGCTTAACGACGAAGAAATCGACGCCGTCATAGCCCACGAATGCGGCCACATCGCTTGCCGCCACGTGCTCTACCACTCGCTGGCTCGCTACATCCTCAGCGGTGCCGACAACCTCGGCGTGCTCGGGCTGCTGTCGATTCCCATCCAACTCGCCATCCTCTATTGGGAACGAAAGAGCGAACTCACCTGCGACCGCGCCGGTAGCCTCGTAACCTCGCCCGAAGTGGTTGCTTCGACAATGGCACGTCTCAGCGGCGGTCCTATCGAAATAACCGAGCAAATCGACCTCGAAGAATGGGCGCGCCAAGCCGACCAATACGACGCTATTCGCAACGACGGTCTCTGGAACAAAACGCTCCAAATCTACGCCATCGCGCAACAAAATCACCCGTTCGCCGCCGTGCGCGTCCGCGAAATTCTCAAATGGGGCAAAAGCGAACAATATCAACGCCTTATGGGCATCAAACCAACCGGCGCCGCCGGACACTGCCCAAACTGCGGCAATGCCGTCGACCCCTCTTGGAAATTCTGCCACTATTGTGGACAAAAACTAATCTAAAACTCTTAATATCAGTATATTTATGTTATTCAACGAGCAAGGAATAATCAACCTCGACGAGATTGTTGTCAACCATCCGTCGTGGAAGAAAATGATGGACGACGGCGTAATCACCGCCGAAGAAGTTCAAGAACAAGCACAAGTCGTTATCGACTTGCTTAAGAAAATCGACGCCACTTTCAGCGAAAGTCAGAAAAGCCTCGTCGAGCAACTCTTGACCGAGCTGAGCGTGCTCTTCGCCGCAAGCCACACACACGACATTCAAGAAATCACTAAAGAATTTTAGAAACACATTATGGGAACATTCAACACTAAAAAAACAATATACGCCTCGCCGCGACTCATCCCCGAAATGGGCGAACGCATCGCCACCGAATTTCGCAACGAAGGCTTCGAAGTCGAACTTTGCCAACTTATGTCGGACGGCTGCGACATATCGATAACCAAAGGCGGCATCTTTAAAGCCGTTATGGGAATGCGTTCGGCGCTGAAAGTCAACCTGATGCCGCAAGGCGACCACATCCTCTTCGATGCCTCGGTGGGCATCTTCGGACAGCAAGCCATCCCGACAATAATCTCAATGTTTGTTTGGTGGCCCGTGCTCATCACGCAAATCTGGGGAATGGTCAACCAAGCGAAACTCGACGACAAAGCACTCGCCATTGCCGAGCAAGTAGCAATGATGCGCAATTCGGCAGGTAGCTACCAAACGTCGTACGCAGCGCCGCAACAGCCGCAACCCGCACAGGGAGCACGCTTCTGCACCAACTGCGGCACGCCACTCCTCCCGCAAGCCAAGTTCTGCCCCGAATGCGGAACAAAGCAGTAAGAGGTAAGAGTGGAGAGTGGAGAGCGGAGAGGAACGAGATATAAACGATAAACCTCCCCGATAAACGATATACGATAAACGATATACGATAAACGATAAACGCCCCACTCTCACCTCTTACCTCGAAAAAAACTATTTTTCAAAAAGTTAGCTAAAAATTTGGAGCAGAAGAGAAAAGTGCGTACCTTTGTGCCGCTATTCCCGAAAGGCTCGACAAGTGGCGTCGCATGACGTCCGCCTCACGGACAAATTTATAATTTGTTTTTTAATGTACGCAATTGTAGAAATTCAAGGACAACAATTCAAGGCTGAAAAAGACCAAAAATTGTTCGTTCACTATCTCGGCGAAGCAGTAAAAGAAGGCGATGCTGTCGACTTCGACAAAGTGCTTCTTATTGATGCCGACGGTGCTGTTACAGTAGGCGCTCCTACCGTTGAAGGAGCCAAAGTTGTTTGCGAGGTTGTACGTCCCCTCGTAAAAGGTGAGAAGGTGATTGTTTTCAAGAAGAAACGCCGCAAAGGCTATCGCCGCTTGAATGGTCATCGCCAATATTTCTCTCAAATTGTGGTAAAAGACGTTATTGCATAATCACTAAAAGTTTACAGAAATGGCACATAAAAAAGGTGTAGGTAGTTCTAAGAACGGACGTGAATCAGAAAGCAAACGATTGGGCGTCAAGATTTTTGGTGGTCAATTTGCAAAAGCAGGTAACATTATCAAACGTCAACGCGGCACAGTTCACCGCGCCGGTGTAAACGTTGGCATGGGTAAGGACCACACTTTGTTCGCTCTCATCGACGGTGTTGTTGAGTTCTCGCAAAAACAAGGCAAAAATTACATCAACGTAAAGCCTGTAGAAAACTAACAATCGTCGACTGACGACAAAACCGACATAAAGGGCTGTGCCAACGTGCGCAGTCCTTTTTCGTTTATTCCGACAAAATGACTCCCGACCGATTCCATAAATTTCCGTTCCCCGTCGCCGACGATGAGTTGCCCGAGCGGTTCACCAACCCGTTCAACTACGCGCCGCATCCGTTAGTGGTGCGCGCTGCCGACGAGTTGAGCCGCGCCGTAGAGGCTGACGCCGATTTGGCAGATGCGCTTGCCGAAGGCAAGATGCTCGGCGTGCTCGTTGTCCGCGCAGACGAGGGCATCGGTTTCGTTGCCGCATATTCCGGCGTGGTCGGCCACAGCCACAACCACCCCTACTTCGTGCCGCCTATCTACGACCAACTCGCGCCCGACGGCTTTTTCGTCGAAGGCGAGCGGCGGTTGGACGAACTTAACGCGCGGATTTCCCGGATTATAGACACCGAGCGCCGTGCGGCTGAGAAAACGGTCGACGACATCGAACACAGCAACGCCGCCGAAATCCGGCTGCGCCGCAACGCAATGGCGGAGCGCAAAGCCGAGCGCGACCGACTTCGCCTGTCGGGCAACTGCGACGAGCCGGCTCTAATCCGCGAAAGTCAGCACGACAAGGCGGAACTCAAGCGACTGCAACGCGAACTCAACATAAAACTCAATTCGGCTACCGAGCGACTTAACGACATCGACCGCAGCATCAACCTCCTCAAGCAAGAGCGACGCCGACTCAGCATCGACTTGCAGAAACGCCTGTTCGACCGTTATCAGTTGCTCAACGCACGCGGCGACGTCTGCAGCCTTTGCGACATCTTTCGCGACTTCAACGGCGAACTCCCTCCCGCCGCTGCCGGCGACTGTGCGGCGCCCCGGCTGTTGCAATATGCCTACGCCAACCGCCTGCGGCCGATTGCTATGGGCGAATTTTGGTGGGGACGCTCGCCGGCGAACACCATCCGACACCATCGCTGTTTCTATCCGTCGTGCAGCAGCAAGTGCAAGCCGATTCTCGGTTTTATGCTGCAAGGTCTTGACGTAGAGCCGAATCCCGACGAACGCAAACCCGTCGGCGAGTGCCGAACTGTCTACGAAGACCGATGGCTGTGGGTGGTCGACAAGCCGTCGGGGATGCTCAGCGTGCCGGGACGAATCGATACCGAAAGCGTAACCAACATTGCGCGTAAGCGTTACGGCGACGCCTACCCCGCACATCGGCTCGACATGGATACCTCCGGACTGCTGATTGTAGCTAAAGACGCCGACACGCTCAAAGCGATGCGCCGACAGTTCGAGCTGCGGGAGGTGGAAAAAGAGTATGTGGCAATCGTCAGCCGACATCTCACGGAGAAAAGCGGAAGAATATCACTGCCGCTAATCGCTGACATCGACCGACGTCCGTATCAAAAAGTGGACCTCGCCGACGGACTCGAAGCCGTGACCGACTACAGCGTGGAAGGCTACATCGGCAACGACCGCACACTCGTCAGACTTAATCCCCGGACCGGGCGCACCCATCAACTCCGCGTCCACGCAGCCCATCCCGACGGGCTAAAAGCGCCAATCGTCGGCGACCGTCTCTACGGCGACAATGCCTCATCGGCACGTCGGCTGATGCTCCATGCGCGCCGAATTACGTTCACTCATCCCGCCGCCGGCGAGCGCATTACTCTCTCAAGCGAACCCCGATTCGACGAATAAGAATTATTTGTTATCTTTGCACAAGATTATGGAAACATTCAAAGTAACAATACTTGGTTGTGCATCTGCAAAGCCCACACCGCGACACATGCCAACGTCGCAAATCATCGACTTCCGCGGCAATCTGTTTATGATTGACTGCGGCGAAGGCACGCAGATACAAGTCATGAAATACGGCATCAAGCTCAGCCGCCTGCGCCGAATCTTCATCAGCCACCTCCACGGCGACCACTGTTTCGGGCTGCCGGGACTGCTGTCGACACTCTCGCTTGCGGGACTCAACGGCAAAATCACCATCCACCTGCCCGAAGAAGGTATGCAAGTGCTCAAGCCGCTTATCGACTATTCCACTCACGCACAAGACATTACCTTTGAGCCCTACAGCTACGGCAACAACGTAATCTACGAAGACGACACAATCGCCGTCAACACAATGCCGTTGCGCCATAGGCTGCCCTGCTGCGGCTTCGTCTTTCGCGAAAAGCCGCGACTGCCGCACATCAATCGCGAAATGACCGACTTCCACGGCGTGCCGACTTGCATGTTCAACCGCATCAAGCAGGGCGAAGACTTCGTCAAGCCCGACGGAACAATCGTGCCCTGGCAACGACTCACCACCGAGGCTGAGCCGCCGCGCTCCTACGCATTCATCTCCGACACTCTGCCGCTAAAAGCCGTGGCTTCAGAAGTCAAGGGCGTCGACCTGCTCTACCACGAAGCAACATTTGCCGCCTCTGAAGCCGACCGCGCCCGCCAAACTTGCCACACCACAGCCGCCGACGCCGCCCAAATCGCCAAGACTGCCGAAGTCGGACGACTCATCATCGGACACTATTCGTCGCGCTACGACGAAGAACTCGAGCTGCTCAACGAAGCGCGCGCCGTGTTCCCCAACACCGATTTAACCAACGAAGGAATGACCTTCGACGTGTAACAACCTATAACTCAACCCAAACGTATGGAAACTACCAACTTTTTAGAGGCTCGCGACATAGTGAAACGCTATGCCAAGCATACAGCCCTCGACGGAGTGAGTATAAACGTTCGCCGCGGCCGCGTGTTCGGACTCCTCGGTCCAAACGGCGCCGGAAAGACTACGCTCATCCGCATCATCAACCGAATCACCATGGCGGATAGCGGCACCGTGACTTTCGACGGTCATCCCCTCGCCGCCGACGACATCTACAACATCGGCTACCTTCCCGAAGAACGCGGACTCTACAAGAAAATGAAGGTCGGCGAACAAGCCATCTATCTGGCTCGATTGAAAGGACTCGACCGCCGAACTGCCGTAGAACGCCTCCGCCGCTGGTTCGACAAATTCGACATAAACCCCTGGTGGGACAAGAAGGTCGAAGAACTTTCGAAAGGTATGCAGCAAAAGGTGCAATTCGTCATCACCGTGCTCCACGAGCCGCAGTTGCTAATCTTCGACGAACCGTTCTCGGGCTTCGACCCCGTCAACACAGAACTGCTCAAGCGCGAAATTCTCGCCCTCAAAGAAAAAGGTCACACCATTGTGTTTTCGACCCACAACATGAGTTCCGTCGAAGAAATCTGCGACGACTTTGCGCTCATCAACCATTCACGCGTTGTGCTCGACGGCACCGTAGCCGACGTGCGCCGTCAGTTCCGCACGGGCATCTACGACCTGCGCACAACGACCGTCGACCACATCCTTACGCCTTTCGACGGCGTAGAAGTTCTCTCATCGTCGACCGGCGAACACAATACTCAATATCGCTTGCGCAAAACCGATGCCGGCATGACCAACTCGCAACTGCTTACGCAAATCGCCTCGCAAGTCGAAATCGAGTCGTTCCAAGAGCAAATACCGTCGATGAACGAGATTTTCCTCAAGGTTGTCGACAGCAACACAAATGTAGAACCTCAAAACCCTGCAAACAATGAGTAACAAGATATGGTTAGTGGTGCAACGCGAATTCGCTACGCGCGCACGCAAAAAGTCGTTCATCATAATGACAATCCTTATGCCGTTCCTGATGGCGGGACTCATCTTCCTACCGCTGCTGCTTTCGCTCATCAAAGACAGCGAACAGCGCACCGTAGCCGTTGTCGACAACTCGGGACTCTACTCGTCGGCAATCAAGAGCAACGAGCAATATCTCTTCGTGCCTACCGAAGAAATGACCCCCGACCTGCGCTCCGACTCCACCGACGTCTACGCCGTGGTCAACATCACCGGCGACCTCGTCGAACATCCCACAAAAGCGGCTATCTACTCGCGTCAGGAAGTGCCCGCCGACCTTCGCGACTACGTCAACAGTGCGCTGACCGAGGCGGTTCGTCAAGAGAAATTCCGCCGCTACAACATCCCCGAACTTAACAACATCATCGACGACATACAACAAACCATCGACGTAGCCACCGTGCGCTGGACCGACGAAGGCGAGCAAGAGTCGCTCACCGACGTTGCGACGATTGTCGGCATGCTTCTCACGTTCCTCATCTATATGTTCGTGCTCAGCTACGGCGCTATGGTGATGCAAAGCGTCATAGAAGAGAAAACCAACCGCATCGTCGAAGTTATGGTGTCGAGCATCAAGCCGATACAATTGCTCTTCGGCAAAATTATTGGCGTCGGGCTCGTCGGACTCTTCCAAATGCTCATCTGGGGACTGCTGCTCTCGTCGATTGTAGGCATTATCACAGCCGTGACGGGCGTTGACGTCGGCGCCGACCCGGCTACCGCTGCTGCCGCTACCGACGATGGCGCCATGGAGTTGTTCAACCAACTCGCCACGCTGCCGATTGCCGAAATCGTCATCCTCTTCGTGCTCTACTTCATCGGCGGATATCTGCTCTACGCATCAATGCTCGCCGCTTTCGGCGCTGCCGTCAACGACCAACAAGACTCCGGTCAATTTATGATGCCCGTAATGCTCGTGATGGTATTTGCCTTCTATGCAGGCTTCTACGGCGCGCAAAATCCCGAAGGTCCGCTCGCCTTCTGGACGTCGTTCATACCGTTTACGTCGTCGATTGTCATGATGGTGCGCATCCCCTTCGGTGTGCCGTTCTACCAGATTGCCATCAGCGTCGCAACGCTCTACGCCACAGTCTTTGCAATGCTTTGGCTTTCCGCAAAAATCTACCGCGTAGGTATTCTCATCTACGGCAAAAAACCGTCGTTCAAAGATTTCTACAAATGGCTTAAGTATTGATTTTCAACAACATATAGAGAATCACATATTCGCTATTGACAAAAGTTGGCAAAATTGCCAACTTTTGCTAATAGAGAATGAATATTTACCTCACTCGCCTGATAGGTCGCAGCAAGCCGCGCCCCTACGTTTGAGCGTCACACATTTAACACAATGCGCTGACAATCAACAGCTTGTAGGGTCGCGGCTTGCTGTAACCGAGGAGGCGTACGGAAAAAATTACCGATTAGAAGGCAGCATTTTACCGAATAATAAAGTGCTGATAATAAGACACCAAACAAATTCTATTAGCAAAAGTTGGCAAAATTGCCGTTTTTTTTCACTACAAAGATAATAATGCCGATTAAAACTCGCTGAAGAGTTTGGGCTTGATGACAAGTCCGAAGCGGATGCGCGAATGAAAGCGGTTATAGTCGAGAAGGTTCTCTCCGTAGCCGTTGTAGAACTGCAGGAACAGGAACTGATTTTCGTGCTTGAACACACGATAACTGACTTCCCAAATAGAGTTGTAACTGAGTCGCCAGCCGCGGCGTTTGACAAGCGTCAGACCGAAGTTGAAGCGCTTGTTGGGCGACGTGATGGTCAGTCCCGTTTGGTAGATGCCGCAGTAGTCAAGGATGTCCTTATTATTCTGACCATCGATGATGGGAATCCAGATTTTGCCGTGAACCATGACATTCGGGTCGATAAACACATTCGCCGCGAGCGACACCTTGTTCCAACTGCGCGATGCCAAACCGTCGCGACCGTTCGATTCGTGCTCCAACATAAGCGTAACTTTGCCGATGTAGCGGTCTTTGACAAACAGATGCTTTGCCAAGCCGATACCGGGGTTAAAGTTGAAGTCGCGCATGGGCATCGACTCCTCGAAGACGTTCCACATACACTTTTGCGAGTAGAACAGGTAGAGATATGTGTTGAACGGCAACGTCGAACGCGTAAGCCGTTGCGCGATACTTATCTGAAACTTCACGTCGGAGTTGGTGTTCGACGGCTTGGCGTTGGTCGACGTGCCGGCGATGAAGTAATTGTCTTTATAGAGCGTAAAGTAAGGCCCGCGGTCGAACTCGCGACGGAGACTGTCGGTGTTATACTTCTCCTGGTTCGGCAAATTAGTGATTTGCGCGCGAATCGGCACAAATCCGGCGAGAAGTAGAAGCAGTATGGTGAAGACCTTTCTCATACGGTTGCAAAATTACTACATTTTGCGCAGTCATTAGCTATTTTGCAGACTTATAAATGTTATTTATTTCGCTTTTTTTGGCATAATTGTACCGATTATTTGCAGCAAAACCCGCCATCCCCCGCAGATGTTTGTGTTATTTTTGCAGCGGTCTTGCACTTTTAGCGAGTATTCATTAATTTTGTGAGAAAAAGTGAAAAGCAACGATATGATACGAAAACTTACTATGATAATCTGCGCCACGATGATGGCGGTGATGGCGTCGTGTAGCTCGGGCAGCTTTACTGTCGAGGGCGAATTGACCGATGCCGGGACTCAAAACTTGCGCTTCGTCTATGCCTCGGCGGGCAACATCACCTCGCAGTGGATTCCCGCGGTGGGCGGACAGTTTACGCTCGAGGGCAACAGCAAAGAGCTGACTGTCGTCTACGTGTTTACGGCGCAGATGAAGTATCTGACCCATGTGGCTGTAAAAAACGGCGAAACGATACACCTGTCGGGCAAGATTTCCGACCCGTGGCACATCAAGGCGGAAGGCTCCGACATCAACGCTGAATGGATGAAGTTTATCCACGCTCATGCCGCCGACTTCGCTGCCGGCGCTACAGCGAAAACCGACAAGGCTATCGAGCAATACATCAAAGCCAACCCGACAAGCGTTGTAAGCACATTGCTGCTGGCGTGCGACTATTCGCAAGTGACCTCCGACCGCGCACGAACCCTGTTGGAATCGATTGCCGAAGAGGCTCGCCCGGCTTCGCTGCTCGAACCTTTTGCCTCAACGATTGGCGAAAATGCAATGTCGATGGCGCGCGTCCAACCGATGAGCTTGCTCGACCGAGAAGATTCGCTCGTCGTTGTCGACATCAAGAAAAAACGCCTGAACGTGCTCTACTTCTGGCACAGCACTGCCGAAGCCGATTCGGCACGCCGGCAAACCGTCAAAGGTCTGCGCGAAATGACCGGCGGCGACGTCGCTGTAATCGACATCTGCATCAACCCCGACACACTCGGTTGGGCACGCACCGTGCGCGCGGATTCGCTCAAGTCGACCCACTACAAAGCGCTGCAAGGTCCTGTCGACAAGGGACTTATACCGCTCAACATCAAAGGCGAAAACTTCATCATCGTTGCCGACTCCACCGGACGCCAACTCTATCGCGGCACATCGGTCGACGACGCTCGTAAAACCATTATAAACAATCCCAATGCTCGTAAAAATTAACGCTGCCGCACTGCAAGGCATCGACGCAATCCCCGTCACCGTCGAATGTGCCTACGACATCAAAGGATTCGACTATACCATCGTCGGACTCCCCGACACCGCCGTCAAAGAAAGCCATCAACGCATCTCCGCGGCGCTCAAAGAGTGTGGCTACACCATTCCCCGCGGCGACTACATCATCAACCTTTCGCCTGCCGACATCAAGAAGGAAGGCTCCGCCTACGACCTCCCCATAGCAATCGGTATGATGGCAAGTTGCGGAATCGTCAAAGCGGAAAACATCAGCCGCTACATGATTATGGGCGAACTCTCGCTCGACGGCTCTCTGCTACCTATCAAGGGCGTACTGCCGATGGCTATCGAGGCACGTAGCGAGCAGCTCGACGGCATTCTCGTCCCGTCGGCTAACGTCATGGAAGCCGCCGTGGTCAACCGCCTGAACGTCTACGGCGT
>JBJEDP010000010.1:0-11066 GCA_051872175.1 Candidatus Limisoma sp. | reverse complement strand
GGCTTGTAAATTATTAATTATGGAAATCAATAAAAAGCCAAAAAGACCCCGCATTGGCGAAAGCCAAGACATTAGCACTGACACCGGTCATTTTGAAAAAGTGACGTATAATCCTAATGCTCCCTACACAGCTGCCGAAACATCCGGGCAGTCGACAGGAATCAGTGAGAACACAACTGATGCTCGCAATGATTATAGAAACAACTATAATCAAAACAACTACGGTAACCGCGGTAATTACAACAACAATTACAGAAACAACCGTCAGCAGAACCAAGGCGGCTACAACAACTATCGCCAGCAGAACCAAGGCGGTTACAATAATTATCGCCAACAGAATCAAGGTGGATATAACAATAACCGCCAACAAAATCAGGGCGGCTATAACAACTATCGCCAACAGAATCAAGGCGGATACAACAATAACCGCCAACAAAATCAGGGCGGCTATAACAACTATCGCCAACAGAATCAAGGTGGATATAATAATCGCCAACAAAACCAGGGCGGCTATAACAACTATCGTCAACAAAATCAAGGCGGATATAACAACAATCGCCAACAGGGCGGCTACAACAACCGTCAACAAGGCGGGTATAACAATAATCGTCAACAGGGCGGATATAACAACCGTCAACAAGGCGGGTACAACAATAACCGTCAACAGGGCGGATACAACAACAATCGTCCGCAAGCCGGCAAGCGTTTTACTCCCAGACCGAAGCAAATCATCTACGATATGCCGGTTATCGACCCGAATGAAGAAATACGCTTGAACAAGTTTATGGCAAATGCCGGAATTTGCTCGCGCAGAGAAGCTGACGAACTCATCCAAAAAGGTTTGGTAAAAGTCAACGGCGTTGCTGTAAGCGAATTGGGTACTAAGATTAAACACGATGACGTTGTCGAATATGAAGACAAAGTAGTAACATTGGAAAACAAATGCTACATTCTTCTCAACAAGCCGAAAGACTGCGTAACTACCAGCGACGATCCCGACGGACGTCTTACTGTGATGGACTTGGTTAAAAATGCTTGCAAGGAAAGAATCTACCCCGTTGGTCGTTTGGACAGAAACACAACCGGTGTGCTCCTGCTTACCAACGATGGCGATTTGGCTTCCAAACTTACGCACCCCAAATTCGTTAAAAAGAAAATCTACCAAGTTTGGACAGATAAGAATATTTCGGAAGACGACATGCAACGTCTTGCAGATGGTATCGAGCTCGAAGACGGGCCGATTCACGCAGACGCAATCAGTTACGTTAACGACCGCGACAAGAACCAAGCAGGTATCGAAATCCACTCGGGACGTAACAGAATCGTCAGAAGAATGTTTGAATCGCTCGGCTATCGCGTAACCAAACTCGACCGCGTTTACTTCGCAGGTTTGACCAAGAAAAACCTTCCTCGCGGTCGTTGGCGCTACCTCACTCAGGAAGAAGTTAACTTCTTGAAACAGGGTTCATTCGAATAGTTATTCACAAATATATACCGTCTTCTCCGTTGTGGGAAGACGGTTTAATGATAAGATAATAATGAAAAGGACTAAAATTGTAGACATTTTTAACCCGGAACTTATCGGTTCCGACGTTTGTGTCAAAGGATGGGTTAGAACAAGAAGAGGAAACAAAAACGTACAGTTTGTTGCACTTAACGATGGTTCGACTATCAAAAATATCCAAATAGTATTCGACTTGGCAAAATTCTCGGAAGAAGAACTCAAGCCGATTACGACGGGAGCAAGCATTCACGTAGACGGCAAGTTGGTTGAGTCGCAAGGCAAAGGTCAAACAGCCGAAATCCAAGCCGAGAAACTTGAGATTTACGGCACAGCCGCCCCTGACGAATATCCGTTGCAAAAGAAGGGACACACTTTGGAGTTTTTGCGCGAAAAAGCACACTTGCGTCCGCGTACAAACACATTCAGTGCGGTTTTGAGAGTGCGCAATGCTTTGGCTTTCGCTATTCATAAATTCTTCAACGAGAAAGGATTCTTCTATCTCAACACTCCGCTTATCACATCGAGCGACTGCGAAGGTGCCGGCGCTATGTTCCAGGTAACCACGCTCAATCTTAACGACCTACCAAAAACCGAAGATGGCAAAGTAGACTATTCTAAAGACTTCTTCGGCAAGCCGGCGAGCTTGACGGTTTCCGGTCAGCTTGAAGGCGAGCTCGGTGCCACCGCTCTCGGTGCAATCTACACGTTTGGACCTACTTTCCGCGCAGAGAACTCAAACACTCCGCGTCACCTTTCCGAATTCTGGATGATTGAACCGGAAATGGCATTCTACGACATTAACGACAACATGGAACTCGCCGAGGAATTCATCAAATATTGTATTTCGTATGCTCTCGAACACGCAAAAGACGATATCGAGTTTCTCGCAAACATGTACGACAAAGAGCTCATCGAACGTCTCCAATCGGTTATCAACACCGAGTTTGTTCGCTTGACATACACCGAAGGCGTTAAGATTCTAGAAGAGTCGGGTCATAAGTTTGAATTCCCCGTATTCTGGGGCGCAGACCTTCAAAGCGAGCATGAACGCTTCTTGGTTGAAGAGCATTTCAAAAAGCCCGTCATCTTGACCGACTATCCTAAAGAAATCAAAGCTTTCTACATGAAGCAAAATAAAGACGGAAAGACAGTTCGCGCAATGGACGTGCTTTTCCCGAAAATCGGCGAAATCATTGGCGGTTCCGAACGTGAAGAAAGCTACGAAAAGTTGTCGAAACGAATCGAAGAGCTCAACATCCCGATGAAAGATATGTGGTGGTATTTGGACACTCGCCGCTTCGGTACGGTGCCCCACTCCGGCTTCGGCTTGGGCTTCGAACGCCTCGTGCTGTTCGTAACCGGCATGACCAACATTCGCGACGTCATCCCGTTCCCGCGCACTCCGAACAACTGCGAATTCTAAACGAATCCGGAAGAGATACAAACGATAAAGAGGCTCCCAGTCGGCAGCCTCTTTTCTGTTTCTATAACCATATCATTATCTCACCATTCCGCCTATAATCTCACGAATTGAAGAATAGCCGTGGCGATTAAGATAATCTTCTATGTAGTCGATAATCTTGACGGTTGCCGTCGGGTCGACAAAATTTGCAGTGCCTACTTGAACAGCGGTTGCGCCTGCCAAGATAAACTCAAGAGCGTCTCTGCCATTCATGATGCCTCCAAGACCAATTACCGGAATTTTTACGGCATTGGCTACTTGATAAACCATTCTCACAGCAATCGGACGAATGCACGGACCGGAAAGCCCGCCGGTCGTTGTCGACAGGTGCGGTCGACGCGACTCGACGTCGATTGACATTCCCAAAAACGTATTCACCAACGAGACACAATCTGCGCCCTCCTGCTCTACTGCGAGCGCTATATCGGCAATATTCGTAACATTCGGCGAAAGTTTCACTATCAATGTCTTGCCGTAGACGTCACGCACAGCCTTTACCACTTGAGAGGCTCCTTCGGTCGTTGTGCCGAAAGCCATACCACCCTGCTTGACGTTAGGGCATGAAATGTTCAGCTCAATGGCATTAATACCGTCGAGCTCGTTGAGAATCTCGCATACGGCAACATAGTCTTCCACCTTTGCTCCCGAAACATTTACTATTATCTCGGTGTCGAGATGCTTGATGCGCGGATAAATCGTGTTGACAAAATATTTTACGCCTTTATTTTGCAATCCCACAGCGTTAAGCATTCCCGATGGCGTTTCGACCATTCGCGGATAAGGATTGCCTTCTCGGTGATTGATGGTAGTGCCTTTAACGATGATTGCTCCCAATCGATTCAAATCGATAAAATCGGCATATTCTTCACCGTAGCCGAATGTTCCGGACGCTGTCATCACCGGATTTTTCAGCGAAAGTTTACCTATGTTAACTTTTAAATCTCCCATTTCAAATTCTTTATATTAAACACCGGACCCTCAGTACAAACGCATAAATTTCCTTTGTCGGTATCTTCCACACAGCAAAGACAAGCGCCGATGCCGCAAGCCATTCGATTTTCGAGCGACACCTCGCATTCGATATTGTTTTTTGCAGCATAGCGTGCCACGGCTTTCATCATTGGCATCGGACCGCAGCAATAAATCATATCCCAATTGTTGGACAGTGCCGAATTTTGCGTAACAAGCCCCTTTTCGCCGCAAGAGCCATCGTCGGTCGACACAAATACTTGAGTTGCAACCGATTTCAGGAGTTCCAACTCCAAAAGACCGGACTCCGAGCGTGCGCCAATGAGGTAATTGACATCAAAACCTTTGTCGGCAAGGGCGCTGCCTAAATAATACAGAGGAGCAATTCCGACACCGCCGCCAATGAGAAGCAAGCGCTTCCGCTCAGTCGGCATCGTAAATCCATGACCTAAGGGTAAAATCACGTTAAGGCTCGACGACACTTCCGCCTGTGCCAAGTGCTGCGTGCCTGCTCCGGCTTTACGAACAAGAAGCCACAGTTCATTCGCCGCATAGTCGACAAAATTCACCGAAATCGGGCGACGAAGAAAGGTGGTTTTAGAATCGGCAATCTCAACCTGCACGAATTGTCCGGGACGGATATCGCCAAGTTTGCTCCCATCCGCAGGTGTGAGCGTCAGCAAGTTGCAATCTTCGCCCATCGGTCGGTTGCCGGTCACTTTGAATATTGTTATTGTCTTCATATCTAACATATATTTTTTACGATAATGGCGTCGCCGGTGCGAAACCCGACAACGCCATTACGTAATCTAATCGTCCAATTTGTGAATAATAATGCCTGAGCGAAGTTTCGGTTCAAACCAAGTAGTCTTCGGCGGCATGATGTTTCCGCTATCGGCGATATCGATAATTTGCTGCATCGTGACGGGATAGAGAGCCAACGCCATACGCATTTCGCCGCTATCGACTCTGCGCTTCAGTTCACCGAGACCTCTGAGCCCGCCGACGAAGTCGATTCGCTTGTCGTTTCGCAAATCTGTAATTCCAAGGATGTCTCTCAGTATCAAGTCTGACGAAATTGTCACGTCGAGAATGCCAATCGGGTCGGCATCGTTGTAAGTACCGGGCTTGGCTGTCAGCAAATACCATCGACCGTCGATATATAGCGAAAACTCGTGCAAATGCTCGGGCTTGAAGATTTCCATACCCTTCAGCTCTACGACGAAATTGTCTTCAAGTCGACGGAGAAATTCTTCTGTTGTCAAGCCGTTCAAGTCTTTCACAACACGGTTGTAGTCCATCACCTTAAGATGCGATGCCGGGAAACAAACAGCCAGAAAATAGTTGTACTCCTCTTCGCCTGTATGGTTTGGATTGTTTTTTGCCATCTCTGCTCCAACCAAGGCTGCAGCCGCGCTGCGATGGTGACCGTCGGCAATATACATATTAGGAATGTCGGCAAAGAGCGACGTGATTTTTGCTATTGTCTCGTCGGTATCTATCACCCAGAATGTGTGACCGAAACCATCATCTGCCACGAAGTCGTAGGTCGGCTCTTTTGCGGTCTCCTGCTTGAGAATTTGTTCCAAACTTTCGTTGTCGGGGAATGTGAAGAACACAGGCTCGACATTTGCACGATTGTTGCGCACATGTTTCATTCGGTCTTCTTCTTTGTCGCGACGCGTAAGTTCGTGCTTTTTGATACGCCCGGTCATGTAATCTGATACCGAAGCAGCTACGACAAAGCCATACTGCGTTCTGCCCGCCATCGTTTGTGCATAGATGTAGTAGCAAGGCTTAGCGTCTTGAACCAACCAGCCGTTTTCTTGAAATTTTCGGAAGTTTTCAACCGCCTTTGCATAGACTTTCGGGTCGTGTTCGTCAGTTCCCGGTTCGAAATCGATTTCGGGCTTAATGATGTGGTACAACGACTTTTCATTGTCGGCGGCTTCAGCACGTGCCTCCTCCGAATTCAAGACGTCGTAGGGTTTGGATGCCACTTGGGCAACATATTCTTTTGGAGGCCGAACGCCTCTAAATGGTTTTACAATTGCCATTGGTATTGATGTTTGGGTTAATTTCTTACTATTGTTTGCTCGCGGTCGGGACCTACCGACAAGATTGTGATAGGCACTTTCAATTCATTCTCCAAGAACGCAATATAGTCTTTAAAGTTCTTCGGGAATTCCGACTCTGCTTTAATCTTAGTCATATCGGTTTTCCATCCCGGCAATTCGACGTAGACGGGTTCGATGCCTTCGTCAATCGAGAACGGGAAATCGCGAGTTTCTTCGCCGTTGATGCGATAAGCCACGCAGGCTTTGATTGTTTCGAACGAGTCGAGCACGTCGCTTTTCATCATAATCAGTTGCGTAACGCCGCTGAGCATAATTGCATAGCGCAACGCAACCAAATCAATCCAACCGCAACGGCGTTCGCGACCTGTCACAGCACCGTATTCGTGGCCGATGGCGCGAATGGTTTTGCCTGTTTCGTCGAAGAGTTCCGTCGGGAAAGGTCCGCTGCCGACACGCGTGCAGTATGCCTTGAAGATGCCAAACACTTCGCCAATACGATTGGGAGCGATTCCCAATCCCGAGCAAGCGCCGGCGCATATGGTGTTGGACGACGTCACAAACGGATAAGAACCGAAATCGACGTCGAGCATCGTGCCCTGAGCACCTTCGCACAACACGCTTTTGCCTTCGTCAAGCATTTTGTTGACATAAAACTCGCTATCGATTATGTCGAATGTCTTAATATACTCAATAGCATCCATCCACGCTTTTTCTTTCTCCTCGATGTCGACCTCCACACCAAAAGCATTGAGCGTGTCGATATGTTTGGCTTTTGCAGCGACATACTTACTTTCGAAATTGCAGAAGATGTCGCCCACGCGCAAACCGTTTCTGCTTATTTTATCGGTATAGGTCGGACCGATACCTTTGCCGGTCGTACCGATTTTGGCATCGCCTTTACGTTGCTCGTTGGCAGCATCAAGCAGTCGGTGAGTTGGCATTATCAAATGAGCCTTTTTCGAAATTTTAAGCACTTTCTTTATATCAATGCCGGATGCTTCAAGAGCAACCGCTTCATCTTTAAAAAGCACCGGGTCAAGCACTACACCGTTACCAATAATGTTGACTTGACCATGTTGAAAGATGCCGGAAGGAATCGAGCGGAGCACGTATTTCTTACCCTCGAATTCCAACGTGTGGCCTGCGTTAGGACCTCCTTGGAAACGAGCCACCACGTCGTAGCGCGGCGTCAGTACGTCTACCACCTTACCTTTTCCTTCATCACCCCATTGTAATCCCAAAAGTACATCGACTTTCATAATTCTTTCTTATTTAGTTTTTGTTAGTTGTTTTCGTTTTTTACGCTGACACACCGAACAGATACCATATACATATAACGAAAAATAGGACGTGCTGAACGCACCATAACGACGCCCGCTGATATGCTTGAGCATCTCGGCATCTTTCACCTCACGAATCTTGCCGCACGATGTGCAAATCAGGTGGTAATGGCTCGTCGAATTTGGCCCTACTTTTTCGAAACGATTGCCGCGAGTGCCGAGAGAATGCCGCCGCACCAATCCGCAATCGCACAAAAGCCACATTGTATAATAAACTGTCGAACGACTTACGTGATACGAACTTTCCTCCATTTCTTTGCAGAGCGTATCTACCGAAAAATGGTCGTTATGCGAATATATCATGTCAAGAATAGCAAACCTTTCCGGAGTTTTGCGCAAATGATTCTCCTCAAGATATTTTGCCAACTTGCTCCTCGCCATCGAAACAGATTTGTCGTCCGTTGTCATCATATTGCAAAGTTACAAACCAAACTAATATTTTCCAAACAATCGACTACCTTATTCCTTTTTGTTATTCAAAAAAGTTTCGTATCTTTGTGTGACCAAACCCCAAACCTAATGAAAATACTACATCTTCCCCTCTGTATTGCAGCATTTGCTATCTATTTTGCACAAGTAGCCTCGGCAGAAACCTTCAGTGTGTTAGCCGACATTCACGTCACGCCCGGAAACGCCAACGAGACGAAGTTGCGCGAGGCTGTGGCTGAAATCAATACCAACGACTCGCAATTCGTCATCCTTGCCGGCGACCTTTCCAACGAGGGCAGCGACGAACAATTATATAATGTCAAGTCGATTCTCGACGGATTGACCAAGCCAATCTACGTCATTCCCGGCAATCACGAAAACAACTGGTCGCAAAGTGCATCAAAGACATTCCCCGACATTTGGGGCGACGATCGTTTCGTGTTCGAATCGGGCGAATACATCTTTATCGGCATCAACTGCGGTCCTTATATGAAGATGGGCGACGGACATATCAAGCAAGAAGACTTGATATGGCTTAGAAACGAATTGTCGGCGCGTTGCACTGACGGGAAAAAAGTTGTATCAATCAACCACTACCCCATTAATGCCGACATCGACAATTGGCAAGACTATATCGCCATTCTTCAAGATTTTCCGACAATCGTACATCTCTGCGGACACTATCACACGTTCCGCCACTATCAGGGCGGCGACATCGACGCATTTATGTGCCGCGCTCTTGATATGTCGTCGAAAGGTCTCGGTTTCGGATATACAAATGTTGACCTCAAAAACGACTCCATTTATCTATACAACAAAGAATTAGGCAAGAGTCAAGACCTGAAGTTCGCAATTGCCGCAAACGCTCGTCATAAGAAATATAAACCGACCGACACCGAAAGCTACGAAATGCCAAACGGCTATAGCATCGTTAAGTTGTATCAAGACAGCGCTTCGATTTTCACTCGACTCGGCATCGACAAACACCAAATATATTTCGGCAATTCGCTCGGTGAAGTCAAAGCAATCGACAAAGCGTCAGGCAAACTGATTTGGAAGTTTAAGACCAACGCTTCGCTCTATTCACGTCCGGCTGTAACGTCGAAATATGTTATCGTGCCGACTGCCGACAAACGCATCATTTGGTGCGACAAGACCACCGGACGCATCATTCGCGAGAACGAATCATCAGGACCTTACGTGGCTGATGGTATCGTCAAAGGCGAATACTTATATCAAGGAGGTTATAAAAAATTCGAATGCTGGAACATTAGCACCGGAAACATCGTTTGGCGAAACGACTCATTGAACAACTATTGCCAAGCGGCACCTACTATCGACGACAAATGCATCTACTTTGGCGCTTGGGACACATATCTTCGCTGTCTTGACAAACAAACAGGCAAAACCCTTTGGCGCTGGAATAATGGCAAATCGGCAAATATGCTCGGTCCGGGCAACTGCGTTCCGGTTGTTGTCGGCGATAGAGTATTCATCGTTGCCCCCGACCGATATATGACCGTAATCAACAAAAATACCGGCGAAACGATTTGGCGCACAAACTTTGAAACGAAATACAAAGTCAGAGAAAGTTTGGGTGTAACTTCCGACAAGCAATACGTCTTGGCTAAAACAATGGACGGTCAGTTGCTCGCAGTCAGAAGCGATGCCGACACTGCGGAAGCTGCTTTCGTAGTCGATGCAGGTATCGGTTACGAACACACGCCTTGTATCGTGGCTGAACATAATGGGGTTGCCTTTATGGGCTCTCGCACCGGACTCTTAGTTGCCGTCGACATTAAGAGTCAATCAGTTTTGTGGAAATACAAACTTGGTAATTCCGCACTTAACGGTTTTGAGATTGACAAAAACGGAACAATCTATGCATCGCTCATCGACGGCTCGATTTGGAGCATTAATAAGAACAAATAATATGGAAACTTTACCCAAAGACCCGATAATGCTGTTTAGCGTCATAAACACTTATCTCAGGGATAAATATGACAGCCTTGACGCTCTTTGCGACGACTTGGCTATCGACAAATCGGAATTAACACGGACACTTAAATTGGCTGGATTCGAATACAACGCGGCGCTGAATAAGTTCTGGTAGAAATAGTAAGGAGGGCTTCTGAATTTGCCCTCCTTTTTTGTTGCTTAATGTTTAAGATATTCCTTTAGAGTTTCAACATATTCCTCAAAGGCACGTCTGCCCTCTTCGGTTACTCGGCACTCCGTGCGTGGCTTCTTGTTGACAAATTGCCGCTCCGCTTCTATATAGCCGGCATCCTTCAACATTTCTATCTGCCTGCTCAGATTGCCCGACGTCGATGCTGTCTTCTCTTGCAAGTAGACAAAGTCGGCACTCTCGACATTCATCAATATCGACATTATTGCAAGTCGCAACTGCGAATGAATCAACGGATTTAACAGCTTCATAACATTCGTTTGGCTTTACAACGCAATATGTGACCGGGCACGATAAACATCGCAGCGAACGACACTATAAACAGAGGTATAAACACATCGCAATGCAACGGCAAGCCGGCAGCTACCATACAAGTAATTACTATGCCGCAGAACGTGCCGATATATCCGCCGATGACCATCGACCGTTCGCGCAATGTCATACCTTGTACAGCGACACCAATACCAATAAAAACAAAAGCAAATATAAACATCGCAGCCCAACTGTCCTTGCCTAAAGCAAGCATAACCAAGCACACTGCTGTCGCAAAAATTGCGCACCAGCCTACCAAAGTCCATATTCCTTTGCTCAGTCGGTCGCTATAGCTTACGAATCCTTTGTCCGACTTCTTTACCATACGCGGCATTGCAGTTCCTCCGATTATCCATATCAAGAACCACAGCCAGTTCACCGCCGGATGCCCGGTGATGTGCAGCAGTGCCCAAACAACAATCGAAACGCTTACGCTAAGATAGCCCCACAACAGTAGGACATTTCCGTCGTTTATACTCAAGCGATTCTTTGTCGCTTCTACCATCTCAGTGATGATATCTATACCCTCACGTGCGTCAATTTCTTTCTCTTTCATTATACTTTATATTTTAAACTACTTGCAAATGTAAACCACTTTACAATAACAACAAGCACCGCCCCTAACTTTAACACGAATTTAACATTTCGTTAATTAACGCAAGAACTTAGGCGCAGTAATATAGATGCCGAAAGAGATTCCGAAATTCCACTTTTGAGTTTCGTCGCTCATATAATTGCCGTACAAACTGAGCGACGCAAACGAGAAATTATAGACAGCCGAGAG
>JBJEDP010000009.1:0-11125 GCA_051872175.1 Candidatus Limisoma sp. | reverse complement strand
GGTCATTGGATCGTGTGAGTTCGAGTCTCATCCTGGACACCAATAAAATAAAACAAAGGAAGGCGCTTTCGTCTAGAGGCTAGGACGTGGCCCTCTCACGGCTAAAACACGGGTTCGATTCCCGTAGGCGCTACTCGCAAGGATGAAATCATTCAGGTTTCATCTTTTTCGTTTTTATGTCACTTCTTTTCAAACTTATACTTCTCCGCTATTGCCGGGTCTGCGGATTATCTCGGCGGTCGTGATACTATGCTGTTTATTTGTCCCATTAGGCTCATTAGCCCCATTTTTTAGTTCTCAGTACAATGTCATTTTTTCTTATTTACGGTTATTGATTCTTGCACGATACATTTGTTCTTTTATTCCACCATTTTGTAGAAAATCTTGCTGTAACTTTTCTAAAAGTTTACGTAGTAAAACGTCTGCTTGATGAATAAGGGTTATTGCAATATTCGCAATAGTTTCCGGCGTTCGCACCTTTATTGCATCTATATAGAAATGAGTTTCGCTGTGTGCCAAGCACACTTTTCTTGTTTTTTTAGCCTTTTCGGAATCTACATCCCACAATGTGAGGTTTCTTGCTCTAAGAAAATCCTCATAGTCGAGCAATAACTCATTGAGGCTTGCCCGTGCAACATTTATTAGTTTTATTTCCGTTTCAGCAGAAGTAGAAGCCGCCACTGAACCTTCTGCGATATTTTGCTTGCCACTGCGCGCTGACTGCACCATTTGGTCGATAGTACGGTCGCCTTTGGAAAGATAGGTGTGCGCAAAATAATAGGTTATATCGTAGATGCATTCAGCTTTGCGATACACTATAAGATTGCGGAAATTACCTTTCTTCGGAAGAAATGTGTTGGTCATAATAACTCAAACTTTAAATGTTAGTGGGGCTAATGGGACTAATGGGACTAATGAGACTAATGGGCCTAATGGACACTCTCTACTCTCCACTCTCCGCTCTCCGCTCTCCACTCTTACCCCTTAATATATTCAATCGCTGCGTTTAGTTGGTTGTCGATGCCGGCTTTGAGGCTTTCAGCGTCGAATGCGCAAGGTATGTCGGGAGTTATGCCGATGCCTTCCACGATTTCGCCGTCGGCGGTTTTATACATCCATGTTGTTGTTTTTACGTAGTGGTCGCCGCTTGTGCTGCCGAAGGAGCCGTTGTAGTATAGGTCGACGTCGTCGACGAGGCTTCCGGTGGCACCATAGGTGCGTTCGCCGACAACGACGCCGTTAGGCATTTGCTTGGCAATCTGTGCCGTGATTTCGGCATTGCTGATGCTGCGCACGTCGGCAAGCACTACAACCGGGCATTTCGGGGCTAAGCGTTCTTTGCTGTACGGGTAGAGCGAGTAGGGCGTCCACGGTCCGAAGTCGTAACGTCCGGTTCCCGTTTTCGAGCGGAAGTAGCCTATAAGGAATTTGTCGTCGATAAGCGGTGCCATAACGTAGTTTTGGTCGTTGTTGTATCCGCCGCCGTTGTTGCGTACGTCGACGATTACGCCTTTAAGGTTGGCGTGGTTTTGAGCCAAGTTGATATAGTTGTCCACGACGTCTTTCACTTGCCGATTAAAACTGTCGGTGAGTTTTGTAAAGCGGTAGGTGATAAAGAAAATCGACAGGCGTAAGTAAAGGATGTCGTCATCGATAAGACACGAAAGATAGTGCTCAGAGTCGCGCGACGTGTCGGCAAAAGTTTCTTTGACATTCGAGGTACGTCCCGTTTTGTGAAAACTTTCAGCGAAAGCGTCGCTGAATAGGCGTTCTTCTTGCTGGTCGTGATAGTTAGGGCGCGAGGCTGCTTCGTCGCCACCGGGCGACACCCAGAACGACGCCCGGTCGGAGTCGTGGTGCCGGATGTTGCGGATAAAGATAGCCATATGGTGGTCGCGCAGGCTTCCGCACATCTCCGTATAGATTCGTTCGAGTTCGTCGGTCGAGGCGAATTCTTCGCGGTCGAGAACTTCTATCTGCGGGCGATATTTCGCGCGTGCGGCATCCCAGTCGGTAGTGTCGACTTCCCACCACGAGTAGTAGTTGTTGATGCCTTGCCACACTCTGTCGAATTGTTGTGTCAGGGTGAGGTAGTCGAGGTCGTTAGGGTCGTAGATTTCCGGGGCGTCGTCGCGGCAACCGGTTAGAAGAGCTATTTGTGCAATAAGAGCTATGAGGAGAATATTGTGTTTCATTTTTTGTTGGTTTTGAAGAAATATGTGGCGCCTATGGTAAACGAGTAGGTTGTGTTGTAGCGGGGCTGGCTTGCCGCCGAATTTTTGTAGAGGTCCGACAGGCCGTAGAACATCCGCGCTTCGCCGGAGATGCCGAATCGGTCGCTGATGCGATATTTCACGCCCAGTCCGGCAATCAGACCGCCGTCGAAGCGGTTGTCGCGCTTGTCGTTGAAAGGTACCGATTCGTCGTAGTGGTAGACGGCGTCGGGTGGCATAATGGTGCTTTCGTAGTCGTCGCCGTCGAGCGGGCTGTCGGGAAGCGGAGTTTCGCCGCAACGGTGGCTTGAGGTCCATCGTCCGACGTATGCACCCAAGTCGACAAAGCCTTTCACTTTCTCGCCGCCGAACGAGAAGCAGGCGGTGACGGGCACGTCGATGAAGGTGTTACAGGTCTTTTCGTAGATGCCTTCGTAGATGCCGGTGCGGTGCATTTTGTAGCCTTTTTGCATGTATGTCGGCACGGCTCGAAGGGCGAACCAGTCGTTGAAGTCGTAGCCCAAAGCGATGCCGACTGTGGCTCCGTTGCGTCCGCCGTAGCGTAGGTCGTAAGCGTAGCCTGTGTCGGTGTCGAGGTTGTTGCGCACACCGCCAAATTCAAGCCCGATGCTGAATTGTGCTGATGTGCAGAGTGCCGTTATGGCGGTAAATAGTATGACGAGGCATATTCGTTGTTTCATTATTAAAACTCGTTTTTTTTGTTTCCTACAAAGATAAGCGAAAGCAATAAAATGACAAAATCCACGGCTGTAATAATTGCTCGATGTGGATTTTTGCAAAAATATTTGTGTTGTTTGTAGATTTTTACAACGGTAATTGTGAGAATTATGAAAAATTGCTAAATTTGTCACGTTCTTTTAACCGGAGAATATTTAAACACAAAGATAATGAAAACGATTTCACGATTAATTCTCGCATTGGTTGCTTGTTCATTGACGATGACGGCGATGGCAGGCATACCGAAAAAATTTGCAGCCCCCAAGCGCGAGGCTTCGTCAGTCGCAAAGAAATCGGCGGTCGTAGTTCCGTCGAAGACGGCATACGGCTGGGCGACGCGCGACCGCGGCGGTGTTCCTCTCGGCTTGGTGTCGTTCGACCTTAGCGCTCCCACTCAATTTACATCGCTGTTTCCGTTGGCGGATAAGGCATTTGCCGGCGCTTTCGCTAACGGTCAGTACTATTTCTATCGCTATCGCGACGATGCCGAAAATCAAGACTTGATTCCGTTGGCATTTTCGACGGTCGACTTGACAACGGGTGCCATTACCGACATTGCTGATTGGTCGGATAAGGCGTTTATAATGAACGATATGACTTACGACTATTCGACCGGCAAGATGTATGCCCTCGGTCGTGCCGTAGGCTCTGACGATATCCTTACAAGTCTCACGTACGAATATTCGTTTTTGATGAGCATAAACCTCAACACGGGTGTTGTTACCGTCGAAAAAGAGTGGATTGATTGGTCGACGCTAATCAATCCGACCTATCTGACGCTTGCCGCATCGCTCGACGGCACGCTCTATTCGGTCAACCTCAATGGTGCGCTCGTTAAGTTCGACCGCAACAACGATTGGGCAGAGGTGGTGATAGGACAGACGGGATTGCAGCCCGGTCAGTATTTGCAGACTATGGAGTTCGACCACGACACCGAAACGCTCTATTGGGCAGCCGACTATAAGTCGACGCTCTCTAACTTGGCAGTTGTCGACACCGAAACCGGAGTTGCTTCCGTTGTCGACAATTTGGGCACCGACAGCCGTTTGGCAGGTCTTTACATACCTTTCACACAGCCTGCAGGCGCCGCACCTGCCGCAGCCGGCAATTTCCGTGCAATTGTCGACCCGGATGGCGCAAACAAGGTTACGCTGCTTTGGACCAATCCGACGAAGACGTTCGACGGCTCCGACATCACGACGCTTTCGACCGTAAAAGTAGTGCGCGGTAGCGACGTCGTCAAGACGTTTACCGCTCCGGCGGTCGGCGAGGAAATGACGTTTGTCGACCAAACCGACGAACCTGGACTTTATACATATTCCGTGATTGCCACCAATTCTGTCGGCGACGGCATGACAGCCGCTTTGCATCAGTGGGTGGGAGCCGACGTGCCCGCTGCCGTAACACACCTCGGCATCGGTCGTAACGACGACGGCTCGGCAATCCTTCAATGGACGGAGCCCGAACTCGGCATCCGCAACGGCTGGATTGACCGTGCGTCGTTAGGCTATAAGATTACTCGTCATCCCGACGAAGTGGTGCTCGCTACCGATCAAAAAGGCACGGAATTTGTCGACGCATCGATTGTCGACATCGATAAATACAGTTACACCGTTGAGTCGCACAATTCAGCCGGCGTAGGCGCTGCGGCTACCAGCGTGGAAATTTCGCTCGGCAGCACAATCGCTCAATTCCCGTACAACTGCTTGTTCGAAGACGTAACGGTGTTCAACACATGGACCGTTGTTAATGTCAACGGCGGCTCGACTTGGTCGTGGAAAAAGCGTGACTTGAAAGACTATGCATGCTTTGCCATGTACCAATACGACAACGCAAACGACGCCGACGACTATCTCATTTCGCCGGACCTCCGCCTCAAAGCCGGACACTCCTACGAATTGAAGTTCAACTATCGCGGCGCAAATGCCAACTATGAAGAAACCTTTGAAGTGCATTTCGGTCAAGGCCGCACAGCCGAAGCGCAAGCCGAGATGCTTAAAAACTACACCGTAAAAACCGGCGACGGCGCGTTCAGCACGGTTCAGTTGCCCGAGATTACCGCCGACGGCATCTACAACATATCGTTCCGCGCAACTTCGCCCAAGGGCCGCTACAATATCTACATTACCGACGTGACAATCACCGACCTCGGTGGCGGCACTTCGGGCGGCGACACAGGCGACGACACCGACGATATCACGGCGCCCTATAATCTCAATGCCGAAGTCGACGGCGCAGGACGTGTTACCTTGACCTGGAATCGTGAAGTGTCGGGCGTGGAAACGAATATTTTCGACGATTTCGAAGCCTACGACAAATGGCAAATCAATCCTACCGGAAAGTATCAATGGTACTACATCGACGGCGACCAAGGCATACCTTATGGTGCCGACTCCGAGTATGACGCTTATCCGAACGAGTGGACTCCGATTGCTGCTATGATTTTTGCGCCCAACGAACTGAGTACGGACGTTTCCGATGCAAATCCGCCCTACAGCGGCGACCAATACTTGATGTTCAAGAGCAACTTCTCTGCCGGCGACGGCTCGCGTCCAGCTCCGGCTCCCGACGACTATTTCATCTCGCCGGCTCTGAACTTCGGCAAAGACTTCGTGTTCAGCTTCTATGCAAAAGCCGACCCCGACTTCGCAGGACAAGAGTGGGGCGATACCGACCTTTGGAATAAGGAGAAAATCCAGGTGGGCTACTCCGTCGGCGGCCGCGAACCTTCCGACTTCGTATGGCTTACCGAAGCCCCCGAAACGATTCGCGACAGCTGGACGCAGAAGCAATACACCATCCCCGGCGATGCTCGTTATGTATGCATCCATTACCTCACCCCCGAAAACGGCTATCTGCTTTGCGTCGACGATGTGTTTATCGGCATTCAAAGCGCTTCGTCGCAGGCACGTGCCGCACGTAAGGCTACTTTCAAGGCGTTCGACGTATACCTCGACGACGTTAAGGTTGGCTCGACCCAGTCGACTATCTACGACCTCGGCATTGTCGAAGAAGGCTACCATACGGCAAAAGTTGTCAGCGTCTACGAAGAAGGCGAATCGGCTCCTGTAAGCGT
Source organism: Candidatus Limisoma sp. (assembly GCA_051872175.1). GTDB lineage: Bacteria > Bacteroidota > Bacteroidia > Bacteroidales > Muribaculaceae > Limisoma. The sequence goes on along the minus strand of JBJEDP010000009.1, from coordinate 5,098 downwards.
GGCATTCACCATCGGTAACGGCGCTGTAGGCAGCCTTCAAACAGGTGTAAAGGTTTATCCGAATCCCGCAAGCGACTACGTTGCATTTGGCGCAACAGTCGACCGCGCACGCTTGTTGAATGCTACAGGCGCTGTCGTCGACGAGGCTTCGCATTGCTCGACGATGAGTCTTAACGGCGTGGCTAAGGGCATCTATTTGCTTCAAATCACCGCCGCTGGCAAGACTTCGACAACGAAACTCATTGTGAAATAACTCAGAATCTCTTCTCGACCATACGAAATAATCCCGAGTCCGCCGACTTGGGATTATTTCTTTCTTTGACGACGTTTTGACGCAACCTATGAAGTCGTTTTTTGTCAAAAAATTTGGATATTAGCAACAAAATCGTTACTTTTGTGGCGTAATTCAAAAGCACATTGATTTTATGAAAATTTCAGAACTGATTAAGATTGTTTCTAAGGCGGGATGTCGGTTCTTAAGAAGTGGAGGTCGTCACGATATTTGGATAAACCCCCAAGGTGAGAAATTTCCATTACCAAGGCACCAATCTGAAGAAGTTCCGAAAGGTCTTGAAAAAGCAGCAAAGAAATGGGCAGGGGTCAAATAAGCCCCTCTCATTTCAAATAATTAAAGAAGGAATTTACATGATTCGATGTGCTTTTTTTAAAATGCTAAAGATATGAAAGTGAAAGCTCTTGTTGAAAGGAATGACAACAATTTTTATTCAATCACTACCGAACAAGCAGTTGCCGGGAATTATTTCGGCGGCTACGGCTATTCCGTGCAAGAGGCAAAAGCCGATTTTATGGAAAGCGTTCGCGAGATGATTGAGATGGCTAAAGAAGAAGGAAAAGATGTTCCACGCCTCGAGGACATCGAGTTCGACTTTCAGTATGACATTCCCTCATTCTTCAATTTCTTCGATTGGATAAATATTTCGGCTTTTGCAAAACAAGCAGGCATTAATGAGTCGAAAATGAGGGCTTATAAATCAGGATTGGCAACGGCGAGCGAAAGAACCGTTTCAAAAATCCTACGTACCGTAAAGGCTATGGGTGCTGAATTAAGTTCAGCAACTTTATAGCATCAATGTGCTTAAATTACTACAGTTGGTTGGGAATTTTTCTTCTCGACCAACTTTTTATTAATACGATGATGTATAGAATTGTATATAAAAATTCTCCCACCGTCGCGATATTTGCCAACCTATAGGAAATAAAAGCCGCTTGAATGTTCCAATTTGCGCAAATTTGTTGTACTTTTGTAGACTCAAAACGCAAAGCCGATGAATAAACTGCTGTTAACACTGAAATTGCTGGTATCGCCGCGTCCGACTTGGGCGCGTTTGCTGAGTGGTTCGACTTCGTCGTCGGAGTCGGAGCGCAAATTGTTCTATCCGTTAGTGCTCGTTGTGGCACTGAGCGCGGTGGGGCTTTTGTGGCAGGAAGTGAATTTGACCGTGGGCGATGTTGTTATCTCTGCTATTATCCAAGCCATTGCATACATTCTGTCGCTTCATATTTGCGTTATAGCAATTTCATGGGGAATGAATTTTGCAGTCGAGAAAGATGTTTTTGTGGCTCCCGGCAAGATTAAGACGTTTGTCATCTATTGTTTGTCGATTCTTATGTTGATTCACATCGTCAAAAATTTGCTACCTGCCGAGTCTGCCTTTTTCGACTTGTTCCCGATTTATTTGATTGTTCCCGTGTGGCAAGCCGTAGAGTTTTTGCACATCGATAAAGAAAATATCGGCTATTTTGTCGTTGGAGCAACAGCGCTGTTGCTCGCAACGCCTTGGGTGATTAACGCATTGTTGTCTTTTTTCGTTTAAGCACATGAAACTACAAAATGTAAATATTCGTAACCGCCGTGCAACGTTCGACTTCGAAATCGTCGAGCGCTACGTTGCAGGCATCGTGCTTACCGGCACGGAAATCAAGTCGATTCGTCTGGGCAAGGCGGGTCTGACCGATTCGTTCTGCTATGAGTCGGGCGGCGAGATTTGGATAAAAAATATGTATGTCGGCGAGTATTTTTATGGCTCGTACAATAATCATCAGTCGCGTCGCGACCGCAAACTTTTGCTCAACAAGAAGGAGATTGCCGCGCTCGGAAAGGCGTCGAAAGACAGTGGATTTTCGATTGTTCCGCTGCGGGTGTTCATCAACGACCGAGGTTTGGCTAAGGTTGAAATCGCCTTGGCACGCGGTAAGAAGGAATACGACAAACGTCAGTCGATTCGCGAGCGCGAAGACCGTCGCGAAATGGACCGTATGTTTAAACATTAAACATTAGCGTCGGCACACAAGCAGTACGTGTCGATTGTCGTAGCAGGTGGTAGCGTAGATATGCACGTTGCCGCCTTCGCTTATTTTTAGGCGTTTGCGAAGTTCGGCAGGAGTGAGCGGAAAGTGGCGACATGAGATGTCGGCAGCGGGATAGAGCGTACGCAGTTGCTTAAGGTCGGGCTTGCTCATCGAGAGAATGCGTTCGACGACGTATTGTTTGCCGGGAAAACCTTCGACCTCCTTTTCGCCGACAAACAGAGCCGTGTCGGGCGAAATCTTCGAGATTCCGTATGCTTCTGCCAATTGGCTGAATTGCCGCGACTTCATAACCGAGGCATTCGGCACCAGCAGACGTTTTCCCTCTTGCGGATGGGCGTAGGTCGGCGTTTCGGGGTCGGCGCTGTAGCGCGTTGCGAAGGTCTCGACGCGGTCGGTTTCGTAGTTGATTGTGTGAACTATCGGTGGTTCTGTGCCGACTGTGGTGAAGTCGATTTTGAAAAGAAGTTCTTTGCAGTCGTTTTTGACCGACACAATCCAAACGTCGGTCGTTTCGGGATAGTCTTTGATGGTCTGCGCAATGTCGACCATCGGCGACCCTTTTACGACGATGAATTTCACCGTCGAGCGGATGTTGTCGACGATTGTTTGCAGATGAGGCGTGCAGTCGGCAAACGAATAAAGTCGTGTCGAGGCTGTTTCGCCGCGGCGTGACGGGTCGACGAAGCACGCATCGTAGCCGCTGAGGTTGAGCGAAGCATCGACGGCGTCGCGACATTCAACTTCGATATTCGTTGCGCCGAGCCGACTGAAGTTGTGGCGCGCCGTCGCGGCTACATCGCAATTGATGTCGCAGCAAGTGACATGGCGCGCATTTCGGGCAATGTAGTAGGCATCGATGCCCAGCCCGCATGTCAGGTCGTAGACCTTGCCACATCCGGCAAAGAGCGTGCCGTGAAGTTGTGCAACCGGCTCGGTGGTGCATTGCTCAATGGAGACAGCGGTCGGGTAGATGAGCCGGTCGCCCAACTGCGGCAACTTGCGGCGTGCCTTTTGTCGGCAGCTGATTTGCGTTATGGCAAAGTCGAGGTCGAACGTTAGTCCGCTGAATTTCTTCAAGCGCAACTTTATCGGGTCGCTCGTGCCGTATTGCTCCAAGAATGCGTTAAACTCTTTGCTGTCGATGCTATCTAAATTCATATCCGTGATTTATTGTATACAAAGTTAACGCTTTTCGCACGAAAAATCGCTTTTTCACGTTGAAGAAAACGCTATAAAACAGGTTTGGTGTTAATGTGTGTTAAAATCTTCAAGGTGATTAAACCAAAAGAAATAAACCGAGTCAAAGCATTGACTTCAGAAACATACAATAGCATACTTGAGAGATTCTGCAAATTATTCAAGTAAAAATAAATAACTTTTTCGTATCCGATTAAGGCACCTTGAACTGAGAAGCGAAGGGTGCCTTTGAAATGATAAAAAAGCCGACTTCCTTACAAGTCGGCTTTTGTTTTTTTGAGTAAGAGCGATTAGTATTCGGTCTTATCTTCTTTCGCCTCCCAAGCTTTGAAAGCGTTGATGCAGTCGGTGTGCTCAACGTGCACGCAGGGGATAGAACGTTCGCTCTTGGGTTTGTCGAGTTCTTCGTAGATAAACTTGTCGCTGAAGTCGATAGCATCGGCGTCTTCTTTCGTGTTGCCATAGTAAATGCGCGCAACGCCTGCCCAATAGAGTGCGCTCAAGCACATCGGACACGGTTCGCACGAGCTATAGACGTAGCAACCGTCGAGTTTGAAAGAGCCGACTTTTTTGCAGGCTTGGCGAATAGCGTTAACTTCTGCATGTGCTGTGGGGTCGTTGTCGATGGTCACGGAATTAGATGCAACGGCAATAACTTCATCGCCTTTGACAATGACAGCGCCGAACGGACCTCCGCCGCGCTCAACGCTTGCGAGCGATGCATCGCTCGCTTGTTTGAGATAACTCAAATCTTTTTCGGTGATTTCAATCTTTGTCTTCATATCTTGTAATATTCTGTTTTTTAGACGAAATGGGCGTCAAAGTTACGCTAAAATTCGGCAAAATCCAACAGATTTTTCAAAAACTTTTGTCACTGCACATCGGATTTGTGCGGTTTTTCGCTTGTTGCGCCGAAGCGAGGCCACTTGAGGTTGGGAAAAACGGTCAGGCGTAGTCGCGTTGAGCCGTAGGGCACGAGTTCGATGGTCTGTGTCGGTTGTCCGTCGCTGCAAGCGAGCCCGGGAGCCGGTACGGGTGGCGTAAATCGGTTGGCTACGAGTTGCCAGTCGAGCACTTTCTTCGCCGGAACTTTGATGCTTATCGGCGAATTGCCTTCGTCGAAGGGGAATCCCTCGACTTGTCGGCGCACCACTTCGAACCGGGTTTGCGCATCTGCCGCCATGCAGTCGATGCCGTAGTTCCAATCGCCGGCAGGACGCAGGTCGTAGCATACGAAGTCGGGATTTTCTGACTTTTTGCCGTTGAGGTTGGCGTAAACTTTTTTGTCGATTGTTTGCTTTGTCGGGACGGGGAATGAGAACAACAGCGGTCCGCGCTTGACGTAAGTACCTTGATTTGCCGGCATTTGCTCGAGACGTGCGTCGATGTCGAATTTGAGCGTAACGACGTCGCCGGTCTTGAACGTGCGCACAATCCGGGCGAATGTGCCGGGAATCATTGTTTCGGAACTTTCAACGCCGTTGATGAGCATTGTTGCCGAGTTGCACCATCCGGGGATGCGCACGGCGAACGCCGTCGTAGAGGGGTTGTCGACGGTGAAGCGGAAGTT
>JBJEDP010000008.1:0-2309 GCA_051872175.1 Candidatus Limisoma sp. | reverse complement strand
CAACAAAAATTAAGAAAAATAAGGATTTTGGCGGAAAATAATGAGCATTTTTATGAGAATAGGAGATAAATAATCAAAAATCGGTGCATAAAACAGCCATTTTGTATTAAATATATACAAAACCGAATCAAAATTGGCTCGAAATTTTTCTATCACAATAAAATTTCGTACCTTTGCGTAATAAAGTTTTAACTATGAGTAAACGAAAGGTATTATTTATCAGCCAAGAGATTACCCCTTATTTGCCGTCGTCGGAGTTGGCGGATATGGGTCACGATTTGCCTCAAGGCATGCAAGAACGCGGCTACGAAGTCCGTACGTTTATGCCGAAGTACGGCTGTATTAACGAAAGACGCAACCAGCTCCATGAGGTGATAAGGCTGTCGGGTATGAACCTGATTATCGATGATACCGACCATCCTTTGATTATCAAAGTGGCTACCTTGCAACCTATTCGTATGCAGGTCTACTTTATCTACAACGAAGACTATTTCCAACGTACGTCCGACAAGGGCCTCGAGACGGTCACTATGGCGGAAAACAACGACGAGCGCAGCATCTTCTTCGTTCGCAGTACGATTGAAACGGTTAAGAAACTTCGCTGGGAAGCTAACGTGGTGCATTGCCAAGGTTGGATAAGCGCTTTGGCTCCGCTCTACCTCAAGCGTGTGTTTGCCGAAGACCCGTCGTTCCGCAACTCCAAAATCGTTTACTCTCTGATAGGCTCGCGCTTCGACGGCACCTTTGACCCGCGTTTCGAAGAAAAGCTCCGTATGGAAGGATTCTCCGACGACGACCTCGCCCCGATTGCCGGCAAGCCGGTCGACTTCGACGCACTCTCCGAATTGGCGATGGCGCATACCGACGGCGTAATTATCCATTCGCCGAACGTCTCGCCCGCGTTGCTCGAATATATTAAGGAAAAGAATATACCGTGTCTCACCTTGCAAGAGGGTGACGACGTGGTCGAAAAAACCGCAGAGTTCTACAACTCTCTATAAAAACTAATCAGCATTTGTTTTTTTCTATGAAAACTTGGAAGTTCTTGCTATGTTCAGCCGTGGCGGTTGCAATGGTAGCATGCGACGAAAATGAAATAGGAAGTTCGATAATCGACGATTCAACTCACATCGTTGTCGATTCGACATTCACAGTGACCGGTCAATCGGAAGCCGACGGCAAGCTGCTGTCGCGCACTGTGTCGCAGTTGCTTGGCGTTATCGACAGCCCGGAATATGGCACCCTTGGCTCGGATTTCGTTAGCGAATTTATGCCGGTGTCGTCGATTGATACGGTTGGTGTTACGGTCAACGACATCGACTCGTTGCGCCTCGAATTGCTCGTGCAGATGGGTAGTTGGGTTGGCGATACGATTACGCCGATGCGCGTCAACGTCTATCGCTTGAACAAAAACCTGCCATATCCCATCTACAGCGATTTCGAGCCGACAGGCTACTATTCGAAGTCGGATTTGCTCGGCTCGGCGTCGTACACGGTGTCGATGCTCAACCAAAACGATTCGCTCTACTACGAAGACGCCACGACCGGCGTGAAATACTACTATCGCGAAATCGACGTGAAACTCCCGCTCGAACTCGGCCGCGAGTTTTTCCAAAAGTATAAGACCAATCCCGAACTCTATCAGAATCCGGAAGCCTTTGCCGAGTACTTCCCCGGCATCTACGCCACCACGTCGTTCGGCAGAGGTCGCGTCGTGCAAATCGGCGGTACGGTCCTCAATATGTTCTACCGCAAGCACGAAACGCTCGAGTCGGGTAGCGATACGACCTACTATCTCAACGGCAGTTATTTCGGAACAACTCCGGAAGTTATCACCAACAACAATATCCGGCTCCGCAGCGCCGAGTCGCTCGTCGCTCGTGTGGAAGCCGGCGAAGCGATTCTTCAGTCGCCCGGTGGCTACAATGTGCGCTTGAAATTCCCCGTCAAGGAGATTATGAGCCGTTTGGTAACCCTAAAGGAAGAGTCGGCGGTGGTGCTCAACAGTGTCGATGTGTCGTTCCCCGCATCGAAAATCGAAAACGCCAACGGTATCGACCTTCCAAAGTATGTGCTCTTTATCCGCGCAAGTCAGAAAGACCAATTCTTCAGCAAAATCAAACTTCCCGACAGCGTCGACTCGTATTACGCGTCCTACAATTCGACGACCGGCACCTATTCTTTTTCGATGCGCGCGCTCTTTAAGAAATTCCTCGACGAGGGTACAGAGCCGACCGACGATGACGAAGATTGGATGCTGATTCCCGTCGATGCCGGATTTGAAACGTCGTCGTCATCCTCGAGCTACT
>JBJEDP010000007.1:0-2316 GCA_051872175.1 Candidatus Limisoma sp. | reverse complement strand
TGCATGGCATATCGCTTGCGCGCTTTCGTCGAGTCGATTACCTTGACTTCCGGCAGCTGTATGCCTTCGTAGCGCTTGTTGAGTTCGACGAGTCCGAATTTGCCGGTTTTTGCGTTGTAGTACGACGTTATTGAGGGCGTAGCCGAGCCGAGAAGGGCTTTTGCTCCGTGCATACTTGCCAGCACGAGTGCTGCGTCGCGGGCGTTGTAGCGCGGCGCCGGGTCTTGCTGTTTGTAGCTCGTTTCGTGCTCTTCGTCGACGATGATAAGTCCGAGTTTGCTGAACGGCAGAAATATCGACGACCGCACGCCGATGACCACGTAGGGGTCGTCGCTCTTGAGCAGGCGTTTCCAGATGTCGACGCGTTCGTTGTCGGAAAATTTCGAGTGATAAATCAGCAATCGGTTGCCAAACACCGTCTGCAGGCGTTGCGTAAGTTGCGTTGTCAGCGCGATTTCCGGCACGAGGTAGAGCACTTGTGTGCGGTTGTCGAGTGCGTCTTTTATCAGGTGAGTGTATATCTCGGTTTTGCCGCTCGAGGTTACGCCGTGGAGCAACACGGTGTTTTTGTCGGCGAATTGTCGGTGGATTTCGGAGTATGCCGTTTGTTGCTCGGCGGTCAACTGTTTCGGCTTAATCATGCCGGTGCAGTTGATTTCGGAAAATCGATTTACCTCCTTCTTATAGAGACGGAAAATGCCTTGTTCGACCATCTTGTTGAGCGTTGCCGACGTCGTTTCGGCACGCTTGAGCAGGTCTTGGCGCGTCACTTCGGTCTTGCCCGACGTGCTGAGCCAATGCGACATTTCGAGGTAGGCGAGCAACAGGTTTTCGCGGGCTTTGGCTCGCGACACCATGTCGAAATAGCGGTGCACGGTGGCTTTGTCGTCGGGCTCGGCACAGAGTTCGACGCAGACTATCGACACCGGGCGATAGTTGTCGACGATGCGCTCCGACACGATGACGGCTTCGCGCTCGAGCATTCGTGAGATGGTCGATTCGACGTTTTTGAAGCCTGTTGCCTTTGAGATTTCGGCGGGCGTAAGGCGGTCTTTGGTGTAGAGCAGCGAATAGATTGTCTTTTCGCGTTCGCCCATTTCGTTGTCGGTGTCGACGTAGTCGGGATTGACTTTCACGGCGGTCTCGCTTTCGACTTTCAGCCCTGCGGGAACGGCGGCTTTGAAGACGTCGCCGACCGAGCATAGATAGTACTGCGCAATCCATTCCCAGAACTTCAGCTGAGGATGGCGCAGAATGGGATAGTCGTCGAGCACCGAGAGTATGGGTTTTGCCTCGAAGAGGGTGGGTCGGTTGTTGTGAACGTACGATACGATGCCGGTGTAGAATTTTTTGCGTCCGAACGGCACCAACACGCGCTGCCCCACGACGAGGCTGTCTTCGTAGCCCTCGGGGATGGCGTAGGTGAATGTGTTGTAGAGCGGTAGCGGAACGATAATGTCGGCGTACTTCATATCGCGACGGTGTGTGTTTGCTTATGTCGTGCGATGCCGCGTTAGAACAAGTAGGTCAATCCGACTTTCCAGGTGCGGCTTTTCGATTTGAAGTTGTCCAGCTTAACGGCTTGCATGGTGTTTGTCACGTCCCAAGCATAGCATGCGGAGAGTTGGTAGTTGCGTAAAATTTCGATACCGGCGCCGAGCTCGATGCCGAGGATTACCGGCTTGAAGTCGAATGCTTTGATGTCGCTGTGTCCGGCGAGTATCGACATTGTCGGTCCTGCAAAAACGAACGGCGCTAACTTGCGCTCAAAACCGTTCATACGTTGATATTTGAAGCGCAGATGGATGGGTATGTCGATGTAGTGCAAAAGTGCTTTCTCTTTGCCGAAACCGTCGTCGCTCCACACCTTGAAGTCCTCGAGATGCAGCGTTGCGCCGCGTTGCGCATATTGCAGACCTAAGTCGATGGCAAAGCCGATGCCCGGGATGTTGTATTCGCCGATTACGCCGGCAAAGCCGCCTACGGATTTGTCGACAACGAACGGTTGGGTGCGGAATGTCGATTGACTCCATTTGAGGTCGCTGATTGTTGCGCCGGCGATGGCTCCCCATCGCATTTGTGCCTTGGCGCTGAAACCTGCCATGGCTATGAGAACTACAAGTAGGTAGACGATTCGTTTCATTATTCGTGTTTATAAATTTTCTGCAAAACTAAGCAATTTTTTTTCGACGACAAAATAAATCGGCATTAACGGTAAAATCTTATGCTTTATTAGAGCCTGTTTCATAATAAATGTTAAGGCAGAGGCGGGCAGTCATTGAGCAGATTTGTTCGTGCTTATAAGGGCGTGTGGCG
>JBJEDP010000006.1:0-2318 GCA_051872175.1 Candidatus Limisoma sp. | reverse complement strand
CCGATCTCACTATAGCCACCTGCACACCGGAAGAGCGATTGGCGAATACGAGAATCCCGGAGCTGTCAGCAAATATATCGACATCCCGCTCGAAAACAACACCCCGCTCTATCCTTTCGGCTACGGACTGAGCTATAACACCTACGCTTATAGCAATCTCCGCGTCGACAAAACGTCGGCGAAAGGCGAAAACGACGCCATCGTGGTAAGTATCGACGTGACTAACCAAGGCGAGCGCTCAGGTAAAGAAATCGTGCAACTCTATGTCACCGACTTAATTGCATCGACATCGAGACCGATTTTGGAATTGAAAGGCTTTGAAAAGCTCGAATTCAAACCCGGCGAAACCAAGACCGTCTCGTTCACCGTAACTACCGAGCAACTCAAATTCTACAACAGCGATTTGAAATACGATTGGGAAAGCGGCGACTTCGAGTTGGCAATAGCACCGAACTCACGCGACCTCAACAAAGTGAAAATTCACTGGGAGAAATAGTTGATCCATTAGTATTAAAGAGTGTGGCCCCTGGAAGTTTTGCAACTCTCAGGGGTCACGTCGTAATAACGTCGTGACAATGCAAATAAAAAACATCAACTATGAATTTGCATTGAAAACAATTTTTCTATATCTTTGAAGAATCAATAAAAACCTGACGAAAATGAAAGACAACGATTGGAAAAAGCGACTTAACATAGTCTACTCGACCAACCCGGATATGCAATACGAAAGCATCGACGATGAGCAGGAACCGGAAACGCTTCCGCCGGCGAAGCAGAAACTGAAGGTGGTGCTCGACCGCAAAAACCGTAAAGGCAAAGACGCAACCATCGTCGAAGGCTTTGTCGGCACCGACGACGACCTCAAAGAACTGGCACGCATGCTTAAAACGAAATGCGGTGTCGGCGGTTCGGCTCGCGGCGGCGAAATACTTATTCAAGGCGACCTCCGCCAAAAGGTGTGCCAACTGCTTACTGCCGCAGGATATAACGCTAAAATCATCTAAACAACATAAACTAATGAAAAGAATATTTTTAATAGCAGCCATTGTCGGCAGTTTTGTAGCAGCCGAGGCTCAACACACAGTGTATAGCGACTACGGTCGTTACGGCGGCGGAAACGTCGACAACGTAACAGCCAACGGCTGGCTCGGAGAGTTTCTCAATCGTCAGAAAACCGGTATGACGGGGCATCCGGAGGCTATCTCCTACCCGTTCAATTCGTGCCTTTGGGCAGGCAATCTGAAGCGTGAGGCGGAAAACCATGGCGCCGGATGGTGGCGCTACGAGCAGACCGCCTACTACACCGACGGACTGCTTCGCTTGGGCTACCTTCTCGACGACAAAGCGCTCATCGACAAAGGCGAAGCCGGCATCTTCTACACGCTCCAACATGCCGCCGACAACGGTCGCCTCGGTCCGACCGACATCACGCAATCGTGGCCTTTCGCCGTGTTTTTCCGCGCCATTAAGGCTTACTACGAAGCCACCGGCGACAGTAAGGTCGTTGCTGCCTTGCAAAAGCATTATCTTACCTTTACGCCCGAGGCTCTTGGCGGCGACCGCAACAGCGACGGCCGCTCGATTGTCAACCTCGAAGGCATTCTTTGGACTTACGGCATAACCAAGAATCCGCAATTGCTCGACCTTGCCGAGAAGGCTTATGCGCTGGGCAAATTCCGCATCAACGCCGTGACCGCTGCCGACGACAGCCCAATCCACGAACACGGCGTGACGACTGCCGAAATGCTCAAGATTCCATTAATGCTCTACTCCTACACCGGCAAACACGGCTACCTCGAAATCGCCCGAAACATTGAGCGCAAAATCGAGCGCGACCACTTGCTACCCGACGGCATTCCCTCCAGCGCCGAACACCTCACCGGCAACGACCCGCTCTGCAGCCACGAGACGTGCGACATCAGCGATTTCACTTGGACGTGGGGTTATTTCTTGGAAGTGACGGGCAGCACAAAATGGGCTGACATGATTGAAACAGCCATCTTCAATGCCGGACTCGGCGCCGTGGGCAAAGACTTCCGCTCGCTGCAATATCTGTCGTCGGTCAACCAAGTGATTTCGACCGGCGAATCGAACCATAATGCCTTCAAATACGGCTTAAACTGGATGCAATATCGCCCGAGCCACGAGACGGAGTGCTGCGCCGGAAACGTGCACCGATTCATGCCCAACTACGTCGGCAGGATGTGGCTCACCACACGCGACGGCGGTTGCGTTGCCGCACTCTTCGGTCCGTCGACCATCACTCGCAAACTGCCCGACGGTAGCACGATGACAATCGTCGAAGAAACCGAATATCC
>JBJEDP010000005.1:0-11488 GCA_051872175.1 Candidatus Limisoma sp. | reverse complement strand
TCTTCCAAACGGCGAAAGACTTCAGCACCGCCTCCGCAATCTACATCACCACACGCCGACCACGATTCGCCGACGGCGAGCACACCCACCTGAGAGTGCAAATGCGCGCCGGAAGTTTCGGGCTCGCCAACCCGTCAATCCTCTTCGAGCAACGCCTCACCCGCAAAGTACACCTCTCGGCAAGCACCGAATACACCTACGCCAACGGAAAATACAAATTTCGCTACACCAGACGCCTCCAAAACGGCGACATCGCCTACGACACCACAGCAACTCGACACAACGGCGACGTCGAATCGCTCCGCGCCGAAGCCGGAGTATACGGATACGTCCCCGGCGGAAAATGGAACGTCAACACCTACTTCTTCTCCTCCGAACGCGGTATACCAGGCGCAATCGTCAACAACGTGTTCCGTCACGGCGAACGACAATGGGACAAAGCGGCATTCCTCCAAGCCACATTCGCCAAGCAAGCCACCGACATCTACGAATTCAAAATCAACGGAAAATACTCGTGGGACTACATGCGATTCCTTCGCGACGACCCGAAAGAACTATACCTCAACAACTCATACTACCAGCGCGAAGCCTACCTCTCGTGCGCAAACCTCATACGCATCACCGACGCTTGGCACGCATCAGCATCCGTCGACGCTCAGATGAACGGCTTACACTCGTTCGTCCCCCTCATGGACGACCCGGCACGCCCAACCCGTTGGACCGAATACATTTCGCTCGCCACCGCACTCAACCTCGACCATTGGAAAGTGCAAGCCAGCCTGCTCGGAACTTTCGTCAAAGAAAAAGCGCGCAAAAGCGAATACACATTCACCGACAACTACCGCAAATTCGCGCCCGCCGTCTTCCTTACCTACCTACCCGCCGCGCGCAACAACGACATCCGAATCACAGGATTCTATAAACGAATCTTCCGCATGCCCACATTCAACGAACTCTACTACACCGAAACCGGAAACGTCGCCGACGTGCGTCCCGAATTTGCCACCCAATACGACCTCGGTACAGCCATCCAAAAACGATTCTCTCATCCATTCTTCGACTACATCGACATCCGCTTCGACGCCTACTATAACCGCGTCAGCGACAAGATAATCACCTACCCCGCAGGACAATTCCGCTGGAAAGTGATTAACCTCGGCAAAGTCGACATCCTCGGCTCGGAAATCATCGCCACCGTCGGCGCTCACATCAGCAAAGTCAACCTCCGACTGCTCGCCGAATACACCTACCAAGACGCTCGCGACAAGAGCGACCCCGAAGAGTCGTTCTACAACAAACAGATACCCTACGTGCCGCACCACAGCTTCTCACTCGCTCTCGGCGCAGACTGGAGCGGCTGGGAATTCAACTACAGCTTCATCTACACCGGCAAACGATATAACGCACGAGAGCACCTGCCCGAAAACTACGAAGCGCCGTGGTATACCAACGACCTGTCGCTGTCGAAGCAACTCACCTTCAAGCATTGCAGACTCAAGCTCGCCGGCGAACTCAACAACGTGCTCAACCAGGCATACGAAGTGGTCCACAACTACCCCATGCCCGGCCGCAACTTCCGCCTCTCCGCCAAGTTTGAGATTTGAGAAATGGACACAAAAAAGTAAAATCGAAGATACTTGAAGTGGGTGTAGCAAAAGCATTTTTGGCTACACCCACTCCGTATTTAATTCTATTTTTCCTTAATCAAGCCGAAGCGGTAGGCGGCGAGGAGTTTTTTCAGGTCGCGGACTTGGGTCTTCAGTTCAAGCCCTTTGTCGGTGTCTTTCACCATCAGTCGCTGGCTGTTGAACTCTACCAAGAACGTGTTCGACTTGATGTCGAGCCCTTCTTCGATTGCTTTCTGTCGCGATTCGAACGGCTCGTGCTGAACGAGTTGCAGCGCTCGCGAGTGGAACACCAACGTGTAGCCGGCGATTCCCGTTTCGGGCTGATATGCCTTCGAAAAGCCACCGTCGATGACGAGCATCTTGCCGTTTGCCTTGATGGGCTGTTCGCCCTTGATGGTCTTTACGGGCACGTGGCCGTTGATGATGTGCGAATGTACGTCGTCGATGCCGAACTCCAGCAAGATTTGGTTGCAGACGTCTTCACGATTGCGAAGGTCGTAGTAGTAACCCTTTTCCTCTTTGTGCAACTGCTTGTCGGCAATGAAATAGCGTTCGAACGTAGCCATCTTATCTTTGTCGAACGAGGGCGAATCTTTGCCGCACCATAGATACCACACATAGTCGAGCGCATAAGCGCGGTCGTCTTCGTCGTCGCCATAGTATGCCTCGCGGACGATGTGGTCTACCTTGTCGAGGAGCGCCTTACCGGAATATTTTTCGCCGCGAATGGTCACTTCTTTGAACGTGCCGTCGGCATTGAGCGGTATCGACGCGTGGAAGAGCAGATTGTTGTTGCACACCAGATACATTCCGCCGTAGGTGTACAGGCAGCGCATATGCTTTTGCAGTTTTTCGCTGTTGACAAACGAATAATGCAACTTGTCTACCAATTCCTGCTCCTCATCTGTCAGGCGATACGGGTCAGCCGGGTCGATGGTCGGGAACATCTTGTCGAGCATATCGTAGGTCTTGCCCTCGTAGGTAAACGTGCCGTTTTGGTAGTCCACCTTGTCGAGCAGCAGCCGGTTGTCCATCTCAAACTCCGGATGACGGCGAATAATCGACGCCTCAAGTTTGAACTGTATCACCGAAATAGCCTTGTGCATCTGCGCGATGAGCCGCAACGTCTTCTCGGTATACGTCTTGTCGGCGAATTTCTGCTTGGCGGCAAACATTTCGCACGGGTCGTTGGCGTAAGTGTCCATGGCGAACGTTGCCAACGGAAGCAAGTTGATGCTATATCCTTCCTCGAGGGTCGTCAGATTGCCGTAGCGCATGCTGATGCGGATTACGTTGGCAATGCAACTGTCGTTGCCGGCGGCAGCACCCATCCAAAGCAAGTCGTGGTTGCCCCACTGGATGTCGACGTTATGATAGTCGCAAAGCGTATCCATAATGATGTGCGCACCCGGTCCGCGGTCGAAGATGTCGCCCACGATGTGCAGCGAGTCGATGGTCAGTCGCTGGATGAGATTACACATCGCCACGATAAACTCGTCGGCGCGACCCGTCGAGATGATGGTCGTTATAATTTTGTTGAAATATGCTTGCTTGTTAGGGTCACTCTCCGTTTCGTGGAGCAACTCTTGGATGATATACGAGAAGTCGGTAGGCAACGACTTGCGCACCTTCGAGCGCGTATACTTCGACGACACGCTCTGACAGACGCGCACCAACTGGTTGAGCGTTGTCATATACCAATCGTCGATGTCCTTCTCCACGCCCTTGACGAGTTGTATCTTCTCTTCGGGATAATATATTAAGGTGCAAAGCGACTTCTTTTCGACTTCGCGCAACGAGCTGCCGAAGATTTCGTTGACTTTACGCTTAATCGACCCCGACGCATTCTTCAGCACATGCTGGAAAGCCTCGTATTCGCCGTGGATGTCGGTCAAGAAATGCTCGGTGCCTTTCGGTAGGTTCAGGATTGCTTCAAGGTTGATGATTTCCGTACTCGCCGAAGCGATGGTCGGAAACAGCCGCGACAACAGTTGCAAATAGCGCAAATCTTTCTCAATGTCGCATTTATGTAAAGAAACCGGACTGTTGCTCATAATTAATGGTTTAGTATTGCAAATATAGCGTTTCATTTCGAAGAAAGCAATGTTTCGCTACAAAATTTTTCATCCACCCCGGCAGGGGAATTTTGTGGAGTTTTGCGAGAAAAATGAGAAAAATAATCAAATTTGTTAGTAAAAATGAGAATTTAATTAACAAATGATATTATTTTTCAAAAATTTTGATTACATTTGCAGCGTTGAATATAAAAGCATTATTAAAATGAAAGCAAAAGAAGTAATCGACGACTTGCGTCGCCGCTTTCCCAACGAGCCTGAATATCTGCAGGCTGTTGAAGAGGTATTGATGTCGATTGAAGACGTCTATAACGAACATCCTGAATTTGAGCGCTATAACCTCATCGAGCGTCTGTGCATGCCCGACCGCATATTCTCGTTCCGCGTATCGTGGGTCGACGACAAAGGTCGCGTTCAAAACAATATGGGCTACCGCATTCAGCACAACAATGCCATCGGCCCGTACAAAGGCGGCATCCGTTTCCACTCGTCGGTTAACCAATCAATACTTAAATTCCTCGCCTTCGAGCAAACATTCAAAAACTCGCTCACCACGCTCCCGATGGGCGGCGGTAAAGGCGGTAGCGACTTCAGCCCCAAAGGCAAGTCGGATATGGAAGTGATGCGCTTCTGCCAAGCATTCGTTGCAGAATTGTGGCGTCACATCGGTCCCGACACCGACGTTCCTGCCGGCGACATCGGCGTGGGCGGTCGCGAAGTGGGCTATATGTACGGTATGTACAAGAAGATGGCTCGCGAATTCACCGGAACATTCACCGGCAAAGGCCTCGAATTCGGCGGCTCGCTCGTGCGCCCCGAAGCTACCGGCTACGGAAACGTATACTTCCTGCTCAACATGCTCGCAACTCGCGGCATCGACATCAAAGGCAAGAAAGTGGCTATCTCCGGCTCGGGTAACGTGGCTACCTACACCGCTAAGAAACTCCTTTCGCTCGGTGCAAAGGTTATCACAATGAGCGACTCTAACGGCACAATCTACGTTCCGGAAGGTCTCACCGAAGAGCAACTCGACTTCATCTTCGAGCTTAAGAACATCTACCGCGGCCGCATCCGCGAATTCGCAGAAAAATACGGCTGCGAATACGTTGAAGGCGGACGTCCTTGGGGCTATCCTTGCGACATCGCTATGCCTTCTGCTACGCAAAACGAACTCGACGGCGACGACGCTCGCACGCTCCTTGCCAACGGATGTTTCGCCGTGTCGGAAGGCGCCAACATGCCCTCGACTCCCGATGCCGTTCACGAATTCGTCAACGCACGCATACTCTACGCTCCCGGTAAGGCAGCTAACGCAGGTGGTGTGTCGGTTTCCGGCTTGGAAATGGCTCAAAACTCACAAAAACTCAGCTGGACTGCCGAAGAAGTCGACGCAAAACTGCAACGCATCATGGCAGACATCCACACTCAATGCCAGAAATACGGCAAAGAGGCTGACGGTTATACCAACTACGTCAAAGGCGCCAACATCGCCGGCTTTATGAAAGTTGCAAAGGCTATGATGGCTCAAGGCATCCTGTAATCGACGCCTAAAAGAGATTGATACTATAAACGCCAAGAGGCTGCTCCGACACAAAGTCGCGGCAGCCTCTTGACGTTTGAAAAATCAGACTTCATCCACTTGCTTACAAAAACATAGCCATATATAGTGGAAGATATGTCACGCCATCCTTGGTCATTACATCACTGCTATGCAGCACAATCGGAGAGGTAACATATTCGGAATATTTTTTTCTGAACTTATCAAGGGAAACATGGCTATATCTGTTAGATGATTTCACTTCTATCGGTATAATATTATGACGCGAAGTCACCGCAGACTTTCTTATCAAGAAATCTATTTCCATACGATTATCAGCCTCTTCTCTATCTGAACAGCTAAAAAAGAAGAGTTTATGCCCTGCTGTTCTGAGCATCTGCGCAACGAGATTTTCGACCAACATCCCTTGGTTTATCTCCAGTTTGCCGAGCAACAGCTTGCGGTAAAGTTGCGTTCCTGCTATGGCATTTTCGTCAAACGTATGAGCAATTAACAGCCCGGTATCGCCCATATAGCACTTTAACGTTGTTCTATCCATATTCAAACGCAACCCGACATTAGGTTCCGTAGCATTATAGCAGATATTGACCACCCTTGAATCGTCTAACCAGAAGAACGCATCTTCGAAATCTCTCATTTTTCCACCGGGCTGAATGGCAGAGAGACGGAATTTCCTTTCATGGCGCTGCAACTGCAACGGTATGTCGTCGAAAATCCTTGTCACCTTTGTCTCTGTCTGATACGCATATTTTGAAATGTCGTTTCGGTAAAGTCGCAGTATCGCACGCTTTGCTCTATCCACCACATCGAAATCTTGAGTATCCCTATAGGCAAGCACAGCCTGTGGCATACCGCCAACAATCATATAAAGGCGAAGAAGGTCGTACGCCTTACGATGAAGAGCCCCCATAGGAGATGTTGATTCATACCGACTTCGCATAAAATCGGCAAGCATTTCTTCGTCCATAGCCCAAAGAAATTCCTCAAAATCCATCGGAAACATATCTATTGCTTCTTCTTCAGATGGGATGACAATATCTTTCACATTTTGCCGTAACGAAACAAGCGACCCCGTTTCAATATAATCATACCTACCGTCAGCCACAAGATATTTTATAGCCGCCCTTGCCTTGGGATAAAGTTGCACCTCATCGAATACGATTACTGATTCTCGTTCATAAAGCTTTACTCCAAAATAGACCGACAAGCGCATGAAAAAGTCATTTCTATTATGAATGTACTGCTCGAAGATAGTCAACAAATCATCATCTATATCGTTGAAATCGACAAGAATACTTGACTTGTATTCCTTTGCAGCGAATTCCCTGACGATATAGCTTTTACCTATTCGTCGCGCGCCCTCAATAAGCAAAGCCGTAGTGCCTTTGCTCCTATTTTTCCAATCGAGCATCCGATCGTAAATCTTTCGCCTCATAATCATCTCATTTTTAACACTTTGCACCTTTTCAAGGTTTAATTTCGTGCAAATATACACCTTTTCGAGGTTTAATTTCGCACAAATATACACCTTTTCAAGGTTTAATGCAAATTTCGACCCAAAATTACGCAATTACGCATGAATAATGCAAGCTTAGAACCATAGTCGCCAGCGGTCGCACGAAGTTTTTACCATCTGAGCGGTTGGCGTATCGGGATAGCGTCGCTTGATGATTTTCAGGTTGGAAAGCATATACTCCGCCTCGGCGCGAGCGGCGTCGCCGGTGAGCATTGCCCTTGCGGCTCTGACCTCTTTATCGAAGATTTGCTCCGCGGCTTGGCGGTCGTTTTCGTCGAAGAGCTCGGGGAAACCGCGCATAATGTCTTCACCATACTCGTCGAACGACGGCATAAAAAGCGTGGTGACGCAGCCGCGCCAATATTGCGTCAGTCCCCAGCATTCCACCAAGGAGTTATATCGACCGATGGCATACTTCAGCCTTGCCAGTCCGCGCTCATCGGGCGTTTTGCCACGGCGCATCCGGTTTTCGTAGTCAACCATTTTGCGAGCGAAGTTGTATTTGGCACGCATCGGCGAACCGATTGTGTCGAAGTCGTGCCAATAGCCGGGGAAGGCGCAGAACGGGTTGCGCCGGAGGTTGCCGTTCTTGTAGACGTTGACCGTGGCAAGATATTTGTCGGGCACACGGGCGAGATAGTCGGCGGCACGGCTGTAGAGCCCCTCGCGCAGCGCAAGCGTACCTATCAATTCGTCGATATAGGGCGCATCGACACGGGCATACCTCTTGAGATGACGATAGAGAGGCGTGTCGGCGGCAAAGGCGCGCTTTGCGGCAATGAGTTGCGTCGACTCGAGCGAGTTCATCAGTCGGAACGATGCATTGCAGTAGTCAAGCGGGTTAAGCATCTTGGTGCTTTTGCGAATCTCGTTGAGCGGAACGCTGACGAATAACGTTTCCGAACAAAAATATCGCATACTGTCGAAGAAGGAGCTTGGCGGAAACCCTGTATGAAGCTGTTTTGAATCTAAAAAATTGTCGGCATAGGAGCAGAGAAGAATGGCTGTGGCATAATCTTTCTGCCGCCAAAGCGTAGGAACCCAGCTTGTGTAGATAATGTTTTGCAACACACGGTTCCAGCCTTCAGCCGTCGGCGAAAGAATGTCTATCTTACTCTCAATCCAACGCAGGTCGGCGAGCAGGTTACCTCGACGCCCGAGTGCGCCATCAACTTTCATGCGATATGTGCGGGCGTTTTCGCGGAATTCGACAGAGGAGAATTGCGACCGCAAAGCGCGTGCCATGTGGCGTTCGGCTGTGGCGTAGTCGGAGTGGAATTCACCCGCCTCGTAGGCAAGATAGAACTCCCAGTCGCCACGGTTGCGCACCTTTTTGCCGCGAAGCACTTTCTCTGCCACCGGCTTTACGGCGCAAAATCGTGCGGAGTCGTCGGAGCAATACTGGATGTATGACATCAGTTCGGCGTTGTCGGGATTATAGTCTGCCATATCAGCCACGGCGTCGGAATCCGGGTTGATGATTGAGCCGAAGTCGCCTGCATGTATGAAGAACCGGTTTGCCTTTCGAGTATCGCCGAGCCGCGCCCAGCAACCTGCCACATACTTCATTGCCATACGCTTGAGCAGGTTGCTATCGGGAAAATCGCGGAAATACTCGTCATAGCTTTCGACGCACTCGGCATATTTCCGTGCGGCAAAAAGCGCTCTGACAAGTTGCAAAGCGTAGCGGTCTTTCAGACGCGTACCGCGGTAGGCTTTGCACGTTTTGATAATGTCGTCGAATTCGCCGTTCGCATTGTATCTGTGTTCCGGGTAGTACCATGGAGACTCAACCTCACGGCGTTGTTTCTCCAACTCTTTGGCGGTAGAGAGAAACTGCTCCACTTCGTAGTCCTTGGTATTGCGAAGAAATGTACGAAAAAGGTTGCCGGGTCTGCAGTTATCAGAGTAGAGCACCTCGGCAATGTCGTCGGTCGGAATCGCGGGCGACGTGAGTTGCTGCCACAGCCGAAGATTCTCGTTGCGTTCAAACTCGACAACGCTACTGTCTATGGCAGGCGAAATGAAAAAATCCGGCGTCGGGATGCAGGGAAAGTACGGACCGCAAGCCTCGGCGGCAGGCGAAGCGATAAGCATTGCCGCCAGGCTGCTAATTATCGGTAGAATATAGTTTGTCGATTTCATCGGATGAGTATTTTGAAAGATTTCGTTGGTCGAGATGATAGAGAATGTTGCTGTGCGGGCGGCCGGCAAGGCGACGCTCTACGGCATCTTTTACGGTGCGAACGTCGTCGAAAGTCGACGCTTCGGTGCGAATGACGTCGCCCTTGCGAATCACTTTGTCGTTATATATCACGTCACAAATTGCACGATGGCAGTTTGTGCCCGCAGAAGCGAAGTGCGCTGTGTCGGCTACGTTAACTCCGTTCAGCAGCCCGATGAATCGCCCTTGGCGAAACAGCAGTTGCCACGAATAGGTGGGATAAGCCACGTCGAGATGCAGCGGATAGTCGTCGAGCCGACTCAGATACGGCTCAACGTCGTCGATGTCGATAATGGAGTTGCGAGCATCCGGGTCGTTGAAATTGCCGGTGTTGTACACCATCAGCACACCATAGTCGACGGGCGGCGCCTTCCGCGAGAGCTGATGCAAGCGAATGGTCGAACTCAGCGACCACTGCAGATGGCGCCGCGCAATCTGCGAGCGTGTGGAGTCGCACAGCGCAAAAAACGATTGCTCGGTCGACGTCGTCCAGTCGCAGTCGAGTTGAAGCCCTTCGACATTGGTAAATTCATTATAACTACACATCCGTCGCACGCGCTCGACAATCAGACTTGCCAAAGTGCCTTCCTCGCCTTTCGCCGCCTTGAGAGCCTCGACCGTGACGTAGACCACGGGCACTATTCGCTTTTCCGAGAGATAATCCACCGCACTTCGACATTCGTCGGGTATGCGCATCGACGCATTGGGCACAACGGCGTTGAACGTCCCGGCGTTGTTGTGCTCCACCGTTACGTCGAACATTCGCAGATAAATGCGGCCGACATTATGACCAAACAAGAACGCATAGTCGGCGGTGTCAAGGTCGAAAACGGTTTTCCAATAATACACGCCGTTACACTCCTCGTGGGCGAATTCCCTGTCGCCACCCGACCGGCACGAGCAAATTGCCGCAAGAAGAAAAATCAGAATCAGTTGTTTCATATATATCGTAAATCTTTCCGCAAATATGGCGATAAAAAAAAGCCCGGCAAAGCGAATTGCCGAACTATGTATGAAATACCGTCTACGCTGTACGAAACAACAGTTTGCTAACAGTCGCTATTCACGTTTGCCGGCATTGATGACCAAACTCACCGTCAAGCCGAAACTGTTATACCCGCGGCGCGCAAACTTCAGATAGCCGCCAACGCGCACCATTTGCCACAACTCAACGCCGCCTTTGACCATCGCCATCGGCAATGTCGAATTAGTATAGTAGACGCGATTGCCCACAACCTCACACTTTGCCACGCCCAAACCCGCGGAAACATACGGATTGACCGTTGCTCCTTGGAGGAAATTATAGCCGCCGGAGATGCCGAAAGCCACAGTGCGATTGTTTTGATAGTTGTTATAATCCGGTCGGTGCTCGAAGTCACGTCGCGCACAGTCGAGCATCAAAAAGATACCGCAATCCCACGGCTTTTCGTCGAAATTATATCGCAAGCCGACCTCGAACATCCCGCCCGGCTTTATCGTTCCGCCGCGATACGACTCCAAAGGCGCACTCATTCCCGCACCAAACTCAAGATCAAAAGGCTTTACACTAAACTCCTGCCCCCACACGCCAACAGCAAGCACTACGCCCACTATTGTTGCAATAATCCTATTCATTTTTAGTTATTTTACATAAAGTTAATACTATTTGTTGAAATCATAACTTTCTTTTCCTCAAAAATAAAAACCGACGATGATTTTCGTTTACAAAATTATGACTATAGTATCAAATCCAGGCTAAAAATACACCAATTTAAGTTGGCACAAGCAAAGCTTAACAGACTAAGAATCAACCCGTTACAACAACGCTCAATAGAACAAGTTGGCAGCGAACAAGCAGACAGTTATAACTCATTGACTCCCAGCATATTAGACACAAACAAAGCAGAAATAGAAGCCAACCGGCTCTAAATAAGCAAATTACGCAAGATAGCTCAAATATTTTACTTGTTTCTCGTCGCCAAGCGTTTTCAATTTATCTTTTAAATGACGACGAGTATTCCAAACGGAACTTACAGCCATTTTATTCAAGAAAATAGAAATTGCGTTATCCGAAAAACCCAAAATTGAAAAAACATATAACTTATAATAGCTATCCGGCAATTGCGGCAAATCCGCTTTTAATTCTGTCAAAAGATTCGAGTAGTGGCTATTCACAAACTTTTCAAGTTCAATAAACATCTCCGAATCGTTTTGCATCTGCTTGATAAGTCGCGAAACAGTATCCGAAATGCGCCTACGAGCTGTTGCCGTATCGTTCGATTCATAAACGAGTTGGCACAAAGTGTCGAATAACTGATATTTAGATGTCAGTAGTTCCTTTATCTCATCACGGGCTTGCGACACCTCTGACCCCTTCTCGGTCAACATATGACGCAACCGGCGAGCAATCTCCATATTTTCACTGACTATTGCCGATTGCCGTTTTCTATATACAAAAACCGAGATGGCAACTATTAATAGGATAAGAGTGCTAATCATACCAATAAG
>JBJEDP010000004.1:0-11703 GCA_051872175.1 Candidatus Limisoma sp. | reverse complement strand
GACCAGAGACGAGGCACGAGCCGATGTGTTCGACTACGTCGAAAGATTTTACAATCCTCTCGTCGGGCAACTACGAAACCGTGTCGTACGAGCAATGGGTGCCGAAAGTCTACGACCTGTCGGCATATTCCGGCAAGACAGTTAAAATAGGTATACATTATATAGGTGAAGCCAATCGCGGCGGAGCGTTTATGCTCATGGTCGACGACTTCTACGTAGGTCAGTTGGACGCCGTAGAAACGGCATCGCTTTCGCTTTTGCGTCGCGCCGCAAAGCTAACAGCCACGGCAACGCAACCGACCTTCGTTACCTACCTCGACGGCGTCGAAGCAGGTAGAACAACCGATTGCAGTTACACCTTCGTCGGACTCTCCGACGGACAGCACACGCTCGGCGTCAAAGCAGTTTATCAAACCTCTGAAACAGAAATGGTTACGACAAATGTAACCATCGACAAATCAAGCAACGTACCGGTCACCGTCAAAGTGTCGACCAACAACGGTGCCTCGCCCGACGGAATTGCGGTCAACTTGACCAACAAGGCTACAAGCGAGGAATATCACGCCGTGGTTGCCAAAGGTATAGCAAGTATCGTGTCGTTGCCCGCGGGCGACTATCTGCTGAACATCGCGGAGGAAGCCTACGAAACCGTAGAGCGTGAACTTGCCATCTCCGGCAGCGTCTACGTCTATGAAGTACGTTTGACAGAGCGCCTGATAACGCCCTACAACCTTACGGCAGACGTTACGGCAAACGCCGAATCAGCCGAACTCATCGACGTGCTGCTCTCGTGGAACCAAGACCTCGGCTTCGCCGACAGCTTTGAGACCTACGAAGATTTCTCGACCACGTTCGGCGAATGGACAACCTACGACCTCGACAAATTGCCCGTCTATCCTATCGGACTCGGCTCTGCCGACAATATCGTAAGTTTCCCCGGCTCGGGTACGGCAACAAAGCCTGAACCGGCAGCGCCGATGGTGTTTAACCCCAAAACGACAGTGCCGTCGATGGCAGCCGACCCGGCAATCCTTGCCCCCACCGGCGACAAAACCATTATCTTCTTCTCGCCGCAACGCGCAACCGCCGACAAGTGGCTCATCTCGCCTGCACAAGTTATTCGCGAGGGTTACGAATGGCACGTCACGGCAAAGGCATATTCATCCTATCCGGAAACCGTTGAATTCTGCATCTCCGAATCGCCCGAACCGGCAAACTTCACCGTGCTCGACCAAATACAGTTGCCCGACGGCTACTGGCAAACCTATTCGCTCGACCTCGGCGCTTATGCCGGCAAGACGGTCTACCTTGGCATTCACTACATCTCGAACGATGCCTTCTTGGCGCAAGTCGACGACTTCTATGTAGGTCCCGGCGAGGACGGCGCAGCGGGCTTTGTCGGCGATGTGCAGAATTATAGCGTTTCGCTCGACGGAAACAATGTAGAAACGACACAATCGACCAACTATACCTTCTCGGCATTGCAGAACGTCAACCACGTGTTCGGCGTCACGGCACACTATCTGTCGGGCGACTCCGAGACCGCATTCTACAACTATCAAGCGCAGGGCGGCGTTGCCAACCTTGAGCGCATGGGCGTAACCGTTGCCGGCACGAAGGGCGCAATCGTCGTTACCGCCGATAGCCTGCAAACGGTTGAAGTCTACGGCGCAACCGGTATCCGATATGCATCGGCTACGGTCGACGGCAGCGTCGAGATGGCGCTTCCGGCAGGTCTTTACTTCGTGCGCGTCGGTCAAACGTCGGCGAAAGTTGTTGTGAGATAATTCAAATAACAAAAAATAATACAAATGGAAGAAAAAAAGCAAGAAGGGGTTAACATCCCCGAAAACGCGTTTCGCGAGTTAAAGCCGGGCGAAGAATACGTTCCGGTGATGCGACCCGGCGAAGAATATCCGGAGGTGACGCCCTATTCGGTGACGATGGGCTTGCTGATGGCGGTGATTTTCAGCGCCGCGGCGGCATACCTCGGATTGAAAGTCGGGCAGGTGTTTGAGGCGGCTATCCCCATCGCAATCATCGCCGTAGGACTTTCCGGCGTACTCAAAAAGAAAGGCGCACTCGGACAAAACGTCATCATTCAATCGATTGGCGCATCGTCGGGCATCGTGGTTGCCGGAGCAATCTTTACGCTCCCCGCGCTCTACATCCTGCAAGAACGCTATGGCGACGCCATCAGCGTAAGTTTCTTGGAAATATTCCTCAGCTCGTTGCTCGGCGGCGTGCTCGGAATCTTGTTCTTCATCCCGTTCCGTAAGTACTTCTGCGCTGATATGCACGGCAAATTCCCGTTCCCGGAAGCCACAGCCACCACGCAAGTGCTCATCTCGGGCGAGAAAGCCGGCTCGCAAGCCAAACCGCTTATCATTGCCGGACTCGTCGGCGGTATCTACGACTTCCTGTTGTCAACGTTCGGATGGTGGAGCGAAGTGCTCACCACCAAAGCAACGGCGTGGGGCGCCCACATCGCAGAGCAAACCAAGATGGTGTTTAAAATCAACACCGGTGCCGCCGTTCTCGGCTTGGGCTACATCGTCGGTCTGAAATATAGTTTCATCATCTTTGCCGGTAGCGCATTCGTGTGGTACGTCATCGTTCCGCTGATTGGCACGGTGTCGCCGACGTTCGACTCGCCGGAAATGATATTCACCGGACAAGCACGCTATATCGGTATCGGCGGTATCGCCATGTCGGGAATCATCGGCATCATCAAGTCGTGGGGCATCATTCGCGGTGCCGTAGGACTTGCCGGACGCGAGATTCGCAACAAAGGCGGCGAAGTCAAGAAGGTGGCACGCACGCAGAAAGACATCTCGATGAAAGTGCTTACGTTCTCGCTCATCGCAGCGCTCGTCATCACATTCGTATTCTTCTACTTCGGCGTGATACACAACCTCTTCCAGACACTCGTGGCATTCATCGTAGTTACGGTCATCGCCTTCCTCTTTACAACCGTTGCGGCAAACGCAATCGCCATCGTGGGCACCAACCCGGTGTCGGGAATGACGCTTATGACGCTCATCGTGGCTTCGGCAGTGTTTGTTGCCATCGGACTTAAAGGCGCAGCCGGAATTGTTGCGTCGATGGTCATCGGAGGCGTCGTTTGCACGGCATTGTCGATGGCTGGCGGTATGGTGACGGATATGAAAATCGGCTATTGGTTGGGAAGTACGCCCAAGAAGCAACAGACGTGGAAACTCGTCGGTACGCTCGTGTCGGCAGCTACCGTCGGCGGCGTTGTCCTTATCCTTGCCAAGGTCTACGGCTTCTACGGACCGAACGCACTTGCAGCACCGCAAGCAAACGCAATGGCAGCCGTTATCGAACCGTTGATGATGGGCGGCAATACGCCGTGGATGCTCTACGGCGTAGGCGCAATTCTCGCCGTACTGCTTAACTGGCTCGGCGTTCCCGCATTGGCATTCTCGTTGGGTATGTTCATACCTCTCGAACTCAACGCACCGCTCTTGGTCGGCGGTTTGGTAAGCTGGTTTGTCAGCAACCGTTCGAAAGACGAAGAACTCAACAAGGCACGTCAAGAGCGCGGTACGCTTCTCGCATCGGGATTCATTGCCGGCGGTGCTTTGATGGGTGTAGTCAGCGCAGGTATGCGTTTCGGCGGCTTCGAATACAGCCACAGCCTGTCGGAATCGACAATGCAAATCGGCGGTATCGTCGTTTACGCATTGCTCATCGGCTACCTCATCTGGGATTGCCTCCGCGCAAAGAAAGCATAACAAGTTGTAGCAATAATATATAAAAGATGCGACTCCAAGATGGGCCGCATCTTTTTTGTTTAACATAAATTTTATTTGCCGGTAATTTGCTGACTATTTCATAAAAACGACGCAACCGTCTGCGTGGGGCAGGCGGTTGGTCGCATTTTGTATGTCTGATTGTGCTATTTTAGCGTGAATTTGAGTGCGGCTTTGGGGTCGGTCGACGAGGCGGCGACGATGGCTGTAAATTCGCCGGGTTCGGCAACCCATTTGCCTACGCTGTCGTCGTAGTAGCTCAGTGTCGAGCGGTCGATGGTGAATTCTACCGTCTTGGTTTCGCCGGGAAGGAGCGACACTTTTCGGAATCCTTTGAGTCCTTTCGTCGGGCGAACGAGTCGCGATTGGCTGTCGGCGATGTAGAGTTGCACGACTTCTTTGCCGATGCATTTGCCGACGTTTTTGACGTTGACCGAAACGGTTATTGAGCCGTCGGCGTCGATTGTCGGGCTACTGATTTTCGCGCCGGAATATTCAAATTTGGTGTACGACAAACCGTGACCGAAGCCGAATAGCGGCTTGATGTTGCGGCTATCGGCGAAGCGGTAGCCCACGAAGATACCTTCGTTGTAGCGCACGTTTATGCTGTCGCCGGGGTGTTCGCCGAGGCTGTGAGCGCCGACGTCGGCGAGTCGTTGCGGGAAGGTGAAAGGCAGTTTGCCCGACGGGTTAACGTCGCCGAAAGCCACGCGCGCCAGTGCGTTACCTGCTTCGGTGCCGCAATACCATGCCTCGACGATTGCCGGAACGCTTTTTACCCACGGCATTTCTACGGCGTTGCCGCTGATGATTACTACGGCGATGTTCGGGTTAGCCTTTGTGAGTGCTTCGACGAGCGCGTCTTGCTCGTAGGGCAGCGCCATCGATTCGCGGTCGTTGCCTTCGCAGTCTTGTCCGTCGTTTTTGTTCAGACCGCCGATGAAGAGCACCATGTCTGCCTCGCGAGCGGCTTCGACGGCTTCGGCACGCAGCGTGGCGAGGTCGAAGATTTTCTCGGGAGCAACGGCGCCTTTAACGTCTTGTGCAGCCACGGCAGGTGATGCGTAGCCCGTTTTGTAGACCACTTCGATGCCGGCGCGGCGAGCGCGTTCGACGATGCCTTCGAGCGGCGAAACTTCGTATTTTACTTTCAGCGACGACGAGCCTCCGCCGATGGTCATCGGATGCGTTGCGTTTTCGCCAACGACTAAGAGTCGGCGCACTCGTGTCGGGTCGATGGGCAGGGTGTTTTTGTCGTTTTTGAGCAGCACGATGCCTTCTTCGGCAATGGTGCGTGCCGCCAACGCATGTTCGGCGGTAGCGAATGAGCCGAGCGGGCGGTTGGGCGCCATGTTGGTGCGGAAAATCATTCGGAGGATGCGCGACACCTTGTCGTCGAGTTCGGCAGTCGTCACTTTACCGCTGCGAAGCATTTCCAAGTAGGGATTCGCCATGTAGTAATAGTCGTAGGCGTTGCTTACGCCGGAACGCATTCCGTCGGTCCACGAGCCGAACTCCATGTCGAGTCCGTTGCGGATGGCTTGCTCGGTGTTGTGAGTGCCGCCCCAGTCGGAGATTACAACGCCGTCGAACTTCCAGTCGCGTTTGAGGATGTCGTTAAGCAGATATTGGTTGTGGCAGCATTGTTGTCCTTTGTATTGGTTGTAAGCGCCCATAATTGCCCAAGCGTGACCTTCTGTAACGGCTGCGTGGAAGGCAGGAAGATAGATTTCGTGGAGTGCGCGGTCGTCGACGATGACGTTGATGTGTCCGCGCCAGCGCTCTTGGTTGTTGAGGGCGTAATGCTTGACGCAGGCAGCCACGCCGTTGGCTTGCACGGCTTTAATGTAAGGAACAACCATTCGCGAAGCGAGGTATGGGTCTTCGCCGAGGTATTCGAAGTTGCGCCCGTTTAGCGGCGTGCGATAGATGTTGCAGCCGGGTCCGAGCAGTATGTTTTTGTTGCGATAGCGAGCCTCTTCGCCGATAGTGCGGCCGTAGAGGTGCGACATTTGCTCGTTCCAAGTTGCAGCCAGGCAAGTAAGAGCGGGCAGAGCCGTGCAGGAGTCGTTTGTCCAACCGGCGCCGCCCCACTCATCCCAAATCACTTCTTGTCGTATTCCGTGCGGTCCGTCGGTAGTCCAGTTTTCGGGGATTCCGAGACGTGGCACACCCGGCGAACTGAATTTCGACTGAGCATGAATCATTGCAACTTTCTCTTCGAGAGTCATGCGGTGTAGCGCGTCTTGAACGCGCTCTTCGATAGGCTTTTGCGGGTTCAGATAGTCGGGAGTCTGAGCCGCGCCTACCGCTGCCATCAAGCCGATGGCAATGGTTAACATTACTTTTTTCATTGTTGTATTGGTTTTTGTAGAGTATTTGTCTTACTTAGTTGTACTTTTTGTGGTGCGATTTGTCGTCGGGCTCGTCGTATTCGTCGTCGTATTCGTCGTCGCCGAAATCGTCGTAGTTTTCCATCGCGTTAAACTCTTCGAGAGCAGCCTCGATGTCTCTCATGCTGAATCTGCGAGACAGTCCGTGAGCTTCTATTGACTGCGTGAAGTCAGCCATTTTGATAGCTGCTTCGGCGGCTTCAGCGCCTTTGTTGCCGAGTGCACCGCCGGCGCGGTCGAGCGCTTGTTGTTCGTTCTCGGTGGTAAGTACTCCGAAAATTATCGGAGCATTTCCAACAGCGTTGAGTTGAGCAACGCCCGCCGTTACGCTTTGACAAACGTAGTCGAAGTGGGGCGTATCGCCGCGAATGACGCAGCCGATAACGATAACGGCGCTAATGTCTTCGATATCCATCATTCGCGCGGCGGCGTAGGTTAGTTCGACCGTTCCCGGGACGTGCTTAACGATGACGTTCTTGTAGCCTTCGCGCTTGAACACGTCGAGTGCGCCTTGGAGCAGGGCTTCGGTGATGTTCGAATTCCACTCAGCCACGGCGATGGCAAAGAGGGGTTTGTGTAATTTCGGCAAGTTTGACTTGACTTTTTTCGTTGATTTCAGTTTAGTTGACATATCGTTATGGTTTTTGTTTACAAATTTACGCTAATTTGCGGGTATTCCAAAGATTCTCCGCTAAAACTTGCTTTTTCGGCTCGGGCGGAGCTTGCGGTAGCCCCACATCCAGAGTAGGGGCAAGCAGACGCCGGCAAGCGAGTAGAGCACCCAGAAGCCGTCGTTCGGGTGGTCGTGGACGACCATGTGGCAACCGATTTGCGCGAAGTCGAGGTCGTACCACCAAATCTTGATGAGGCTGACCGCTTTGAACGACACGATGTGGAAAATGTAGATGTAGAGCGACATCTCGCCGCAGTGGACGAGAGCGCGCTTGACAATCGACTCTCGGCGGTCGATGAGCCGCGACAGTTGGTAGGTGACGAAAAATCCGGCGATGCCCGTGAGCGGCAGCGTTGCCACGTCGCGCATTTTTGGCGACAGATTCATTCCCGCCCAATGCTCGTGAGTGCCGACAGCGAGCACGACGAGGCAGCCGACGATTGTAGCCCAATACCACGGGCTGCGGACGTTTGTGCCTATGCGCTGCTCAATGATTCGATAAATGACGCCGAAGCCGAAGAAAAACATACCCCAGGTTTCGCGAATGCCGCCTTGCACGATGCTTACGCGCAAGCCGTAGTTGATTTTCAGTGCGGCAAAGCCCAGAGCGCCGAGGCAAATCAGCGCCGCCGCTTGCCATCCCGTGCGCGATTTGCCGCGGTTGTCGAGCAGTCGGTAGAGTATCAAAAAGAGTATGCTCGTGATGAGCAGTGCACGGAAGAACCAGAATGCGCCGGCGAGAAATTCGTCGTAGCCGCCCATCGAAAACACGATGTTGACGGCGCGTTGCAGCCCTTGTTGAAGGGTGTAGGGGTGGGTGACGCCGCCCGACCAGTTGCCGTAGGTTTCGTTGAGGATGCCCCACGAGAACATCAAGTTGTGGATGAGCAGAAAGAAGATGCTCCACTTGACGAACGGCACGTATAATCCTTTGAATCGCTTTGCGCAGAATTGCCAGGGTTCGTCGACGTGAGCGCGCGTGAAGAAGTAGCCTGCCGTGATGAAAAACAGCGGCATATGAAACAAATAAATCAGGCTCATCAGCGTTCCGGGACACTCGGCGTGACCGACCACCATCAGTATTATGGCTATTCCTTTGGCTATTGATATGGATGTGTTGCGTTGACTCATAAAAAAATGTTGTTAGTGACGCAAAATTACTAACTTTTTAGCATTTTTTAGGCACCTTGTTTATTAAATTTTTTGTATCTTTGTATGCTTATTACGGCAGAGCTGCTATGTGTTTTGTGATATTGCAGTTTTGTTGTTGTAAGTGCTTATATAATAATAATTTATGGAAGAAAACAAAGAAAAGTATAGTGCGAGTAATATTCAGGTACTCGAGGGCTTGGAGGCAGTTCGAAAGCGTCCGGCGATGTATATCGGCGATACCGGGCACAAAGGTTTGCACCATTTGGTGTACGAAGTGGTCGATAACTCAATCGACGAGGCGCTTGCCGGATTTGCCAATCACATTGAAGTAACTATCGGCGAAGACAATTCAATCAAAGTTGTCGACAACGGTCGCGGTATTCCTGTCGATAAGCATGCCAAACTTAACAAATCGGCGCTCGAGGTCGTAATGACCGTGCTCCACGCCGGCGGTAAGTTCGACAAAGGCTCATACAAGGTGTCGGGCGGTTTGCACGGCGTAGGTGTGTCGTGCGTCAACGCTCTGTCGGAATATTTGCGCGCTGAAGTTCGCCGCGACGGCAAACTCTATATGCAAGAATACGCCTACGGCCATCCTAAAGCGCCGGTGGCAGTTGTCGGCGAGTCGACCGAATCGGGAACGACGGTGATTTTCAAGCCGGACAAAACAATCTTTACCGAAACAACCGTCTACGACTTCGATACGCTGGCAAATCGTCTGCGCGACTTGGCGTATCTGAATGCCGGTATCCGCTTGACGCTCACCGACAAACGCGTTGTCGACGAGCAAGGCAATCCCAAGCGCGAAGTGTTCTACTCCGAAGAGGGTTTGAAGGAGTTTGTTCGCTACATCGACCAAACCAAAGAGCAACTCATCGACGATATTATCTATATCAACACCGAGCGCCAGGGCATTCCCGTAGAGGTTGCTTTCACCTACAATACGTCGTTCAACGAAACGATTCTTTCGTTCGTCAACAATATTAATACAATCGAAGGCGGTACGCATCTGACGGGCTTCCGCCGCGGCTTGACGTTTACGCTCAAAAAATATGCCGAAGATTCGAAGATGCTCGAAAAGGTAAAAATCGACATCTCCAGCGACGACTTCCGCGAAGGTCTTACTGCTGTGGTTTCGGTGAAGGTGCTCGAGCCGCAGTTTGAGGGTCAGACGAAGACGAAACTCGGCAACAACGAGGTTATCGGCGCCGTACAGACCGCCGTTAGCGAGGCTCTGAAAAACTACCTCGAAGAGCATCCGCGTCAGGCGCGTACGATTGTCGAAAAGATTATCCTTGCCGCACAAGCACGCCATGCCGCTTACAACGCGCGCAAGAAGGTGCAGACGGGCTCGTCGCTCTCGGGCGGCCTTCCCGGCAAACTCGCCGCTTGCTCGTCGCGCAAACCCGAAGAATGTGAGCTCTTCCTCGTCGAGGGTGACTCCGCAGGCGGTTCGGCTAAGAAGGGTCGCGACCGCAAGTTCCAAGCGATTTTGCCGTTGCGCGGTAAGATTCTTAACGTCGAGAAGGCTATGGAGCACAAGGTGTTCGACAGCGAAGAAATTACCAACATCTTCAAGGCTCTTGGCGTGACAATCGGTACTGAAGAAGATAGCAAGGCTGTGAATATCAGCAAACTGCGTTACCACAAGATTATCATCATGACCGATGCCGACGTCGATGGCGCCCACATCGCAACCCTCCTTATGACGCTCTTCTTCCGCCGTATGCGCGCTGTTATCGAAGACGGCTACCTCTATCTGGCAACGCCGCCGCTCTACCGCTGCAGCAAAGGCGAAACGTCGCGTTATTGCTGGACCGACGAGCAACTGCAAGAATTTATCGACACCTACGGCAAGGGCGAAGAAAAGCAAGTCAAGGTGCAACGCTATAAAGGTCTTGGTGAGATGAATGCCGACCAACTTTGGGACACTACGATGGACCCGTCGACTCGTCTGCTCAAGCAAGTGACCATCGAAGACGTTGTCAAAGCCGACCGCGTATTCTCGATGCTTATGGGCGAAGACGTAGGTCCGCGCCGCGACTTCATCGAACAAAATGCTCATTATGCCGTTATCGACGCATAACATTAATAATGTCGGTAGGGTAGCGCCGCTACTCTGCCGATTCTTTTAAAAACATTCAAGCAAATAACCAAAAACGTAAATATTATGGGTAAAAAAGCTTTGTTAATGATTTTGGACGGTTGGGGAATTGGCAACCATAGCAAATCGGATGTCATCTTTACAACACCGACACCCTACTGGGATTATCTTTTGAAAGAATATCCGCATTCGCAACTCCAAGCGAGCGGCGAAAACGTTGGTCTGCCCGACGGTCAAATGGGTAACTCCGAAGTGGGTCACCTCAACATCGGCGCAGGTCGCGTTGTATATCAAGACTTGGTGAAAATCAACAAATCGGTAGCCGACAAGTCGATTCTCAACAATAAAGAAATCGTTTCGGCATTTACTTATGCCAAGGAGAACGGCAAAGCCATCCACTTTATGGGTCTTACCAGCAACGGCGGCGTACACAGTTCGCTCGAGCATCTCTTTGCACTTTGCGACATTGCAAAACATTACGGACTTGAGCGCGTCTATCTGCACTGCTTTATGGACGGCCGCGACACCGACCCCAGAAGCGGTCTCGGATTTATCCAACAAGTGGAAGACCACTGCAAGAAGTCGGCAGGCGTAATCGCTTCAATCGTTGGTCGCTTCTACGCTATGGACCGCGATAAACGTTGGGAACGCGTCAAAGAGGCTTACGACTTGCTCGTTGAGGGTAAAGGCACGCAAGCTACCGACATGGTTCAAGCTATGCAAGACTCTTACGATGCCGACGTGACCGACGAATTCGTTAAACCTATCAATAATTCGACAGTCGACGGAACTATCAAAGAAGGCGATGCCGTAATCTTCTTCAACTATCGCAACGACCGCGCAAAAGAGCTCACCATCGCTCTTACGCAACAAGATATGCCCGAAGCCGGTATGCACACCATCCCCGGTCTGCAATACTACTGCATGACGCCCTATGATGCGTCGTTCAAAGGCGTTCACATCCTTTTCGATAAGGAAAACGTGCAAAACACTCTCGGCGAATATCTTTCGAACACCGGCAAAACTCAACTTCACATCGCCGAAACCGAAAAGTATGCCCACGTGACATTCTTCTTCAACGGCGGTCGCGAAACTCCTTACGACAACGAAGACCGCATCCTCGTGCCTTCGCCGAAGGTGGCTACCTACGACCTCAAGCCCGAAATGAGCGCTTACGAGGTGAAAGACAAACTCGTTGCCGCCATCGGTGAAGAGAAGTACGACTTCATCGTGGTCAACTACGCTAACGGCGATATGGTAGGCCATACCGGAATCTACGAGGCTATCGAGAAAGCCGTTACGGCAATCGACAACTGCGTGAAAGATACCGTTGAGGCTGCTAAGGCTCACGACTACGAGGTGATTATCATTGCCGACCACGGTAATGCCGACAACGCTCTCAACAGCGACGGTACGCCCAACACTGCGCACTCGCTCAACCCGGTGCCTTGCGTTTACGTTACCGCTAACAAGCAAGCCACTGTTGCCGATGGCATCCTCGCCGACGTTGCTCCTACAATCTTGAAGATTATGGGCATGCCGCAACCGGCTGAAATGACCGGCAAAGCATGGATTTAGAAGATTATACTTTATAATATTACCATC
>JBJEDP010000003.1:0-11725 GCA_051872175.1 Candidatus Limisoma sp. | reverse complement strand
TAACAGCGCTGTTGATGAAGCGTACAAGTTTATGCGTATCAGAAGCTACAAACACGATTGAATCGGGCTTAATATCCCAGAGCACACCCATCATAATCGGTCGCATTGTGTCGGTTCCGGCAGCAAAAACCGTTTTTTCCAAACTCTTTGGCACCTCTACCGACGGGATTGAGAAAGCAAACGGGTTTTCTTCTTGAGGCTTGGGACGCGGGAATTGCCCACCGTCGATACCTACAATGTTGAACGTACCGTTCAAGCATTTTACTTTGATTTCATAGTTTTGCGTATCTACTTCGAACGTAATTCCTTGCGCCGGCATTTCCTTAAACAGGTCAACCATCTTTTTTACGTTTACCGCAAACGAGGCCTCGCCTTCTACACCGCTAACCGGAATTCGAGCCACCAAAGTGTTTTCTTTGTCCGACCCTATTATGGTCAATGTTTCTCCCTTTACTTCGAAAAGAAAGTTATTGAGCACATCAATAGAATTCTTTGTCGAAACGACCTTGCTGACTGCCAACATGTGGGTCAAAAGTGTCTTGCTGTTGATATTAAATTGCATATTCTTAAAGTATTTAATTTCATTTTTAGTTAGGACCGATTTGTGCTGTTTTCTAAAATTGCCGCACCTATCGATTATAGCACAAAGTTAATCATTTTCGCTTTTATTATCAAACAATCAACTCTGTTTTTGAAATATTACTGAATATTTTTATCATTTTGACAATTCAAGAGCTTGACACCGTTGTCGGCAACAAGTATTCTTCTGCGTTTAAACAAATAGCCCAACGCTTTTTTGAAGTCTTTTTTACTGCAATGGAACACGGCTTTTATGTCGTCGGGGTGCGATTTGTCGCAGAGGCGCATTACGCCGTTATTGTCTTCGAGATAGCCTACAATATGGCGTGCGAGTTGGAAAACCCGTTCGCCGCCCTGCTCGCGGAAAGTAATGTCAATCTTGCCGTCTTCGCGTACCAGTTTAACGACACCATGCATCACATCGCCGATGCGCATCGTGTCGAATACGTCGTTTTTGTACACCATGCCCCAATGCAAGTTGTCGACAATCAGTCGATAGCCCAAATCGGTTTTCTCGACCACCAAGGCTTCCACTTCGTCGCCGGGTGCATATCGAGGTATCTTATTTCCCAAATATTTATTCAGTTTTGTCGAACCGACAATTCGGTTGCTGGCTTGGTCCAAGTAGGCGTAAACGACATACGACTTGCCGACAACCATCGGCTCGCGCTGCTCGCGATAAGGCACAAGGAGGTCTTTCATTACGCCCATTTCCACGAAAGCGCCAACGTCGTTGACCATTACCGTTTTCAGCAGAGCAAATTCGCCTACTTGAATCAACGGCAACTCCGTCGTGGCTATCAGACGATTCTCCGAATCGCGATAGATAAACACGTCCAAATTGTCGTCGACTGACATCCCTTCGGGGACATATCGATTCGGCAATAATATTTCGCCGGCATCGCCTCCGTCAAGATAAATGCCAAAATCTACTTTTTTTACTACCCGAAGATTATTGATTTTTCCAATTTTTATCATAACTTTACAAACGAATTTTTTGCGAATTTCGCTATAATAATTTAAATAGTATAATTAATTACGAGTTTTTTATCTAAAAAAATATGTTAAAGCAACGTTATCTAACTCATTTTTCATTAGTTATAGCAATATTATCGGTCGTTACGTCTTGCCGTAACGCATCGAATACATCGGGCGTGTCGACATCCGACACGGTTCAATTTCACTCAATCGTCGTTCGCGACTCCATTTTCGATTCGAAAAAGAGCAGCATAATTGTCGATGCAAACATTTCGCTGCCCCGGACCGACAAACAGCTTTTCAATCTTTTCACAAAAGAGCTTCTCGGCATCAACGGCGATTCAATCGATGCCAATCAGGCTGTAAAATCGTATGTCAACAACATCCTCGACTTCTACGAATCGCCCGGCGACACAATCGATTCGGAGCTTGAAGACGAAACCGAGAAGGTGTCGAAATATGAGATTTGTCATCGCATCGTGCCCATCTATAATGCAGCCGGAATCGTTAGCATCAAGAAGACGACATCGCTAACCAAAAACGGGACATCGACGATGAACACTAACGCTTACATTACGTTCGACGTCGCCAAACCGGCGCGTATCGGCATTGACGACATCATCAACGAAGAATATACATCCGACGTTGAAGCTCTGCTCAAAGAACAACTTATGAAGCAAGAAGACGTAACCAATCAATCGCAACTTTTCGACCTGGGATACTTCAACATCGACAATCTCTCGGCAAGCAATAATTTCTATATCACAAACAAGTCGATTGTATTCGCTTACCAACCATACGAGATTGCATGCCTGCAGGTTGGAGAAGTATGCATTCCTCTGACGTTCAAGCAACTCGCTCCTTACAAAAAAGACAACGACTTCACTGCGAAACTATTCGACTAAGAACAATGATTGAAATTATAGATAAATATTTTCCGCAACTGTCGCCGGCTCAGCGCGACCAATTCGTTCGCATCGGCGCGTTATATCCCGAGTGGAATGCAAAGATTAATGTCATTTCGCGTAAAGACATCGACAACCTTTTCGTGCACCACATCTTGCATTCGCTCGCAATAGCCAAGTTTATCGACTTTAAACCCTCGACGCAAATCATCGACGTTGGCACCGGCGGCGGATTCCCGGGCATACCACTTGCCATCATGTTTCCGCAATGCAGTTTTATGCTTGCCGACCGCACGGGCAAGAAAATCACGGTGGCACGTAGCATTGCAGAAGAAATCGGTTTGACAAATGTGGAATTCTTCCATGGCGACGTGGCGGAAATCAAGCAGCGCTACGACTTCGCCGTCTCGCGCGCCGTTATGGAAACCTCGGCGTTGGTTAAGCTGATAAAGAAAAACATTAAAAGCGAGTGTATCAACGCCCTACCCAATGGCTTGATTTGCCTAAAAGGTGGAGAACTCGATGCGGAAATCGGCAACCTGAAGAGCCGAGCTATTGTCGACAATCTGTCGACTTACTTCAGCGAAGACTTTTTCGAGACAAAAAGAATTGTCTACATACAAATTTAGAATCCGACAATTATGGAAATAAAGGTCTTTACATTCAACCCGTTTGGCGAGCACACCTACATCGCCTACGACCGTAGCGGTGAATGTGTAATTATTGACCCGGGGATGATGTCAGAAGTCGAGAATGCCGAACTGGCGGAGTTTATCGAGTCATACGATTTGCACCCTACTCACCTTACAAATACGCACATGCACATCGACCACGTGGCGGGTAACAATTTTGTGGAAAGCCGTTACGGATTGGTTGCCGAATGCAATGCTGAAGACTCCTACCTGGCGGAACGCGTAAAGGAGCAAGCGCGAATGTTTGGCATTGACTACAAAGGAAGTGTTGTCAACATAGGGAAAAACTTGAACGATGGCGATGTCGTAACTTTTGGCGAAACCGAGATGAAAGTGCTTCACGTTCCGGGACACAGCAAGGGGCACATCGCTCTCTATTGCGAAGCCGATAAACGGCTGTTTAGCGGAGACGTACTGTTCCAAATGAGCATCGGTCGCACCGACCTTCCCGGCGGCGACTATCGAACTCTGCTGACAAGCATCGAAACCAAGCTATACACCCTGCCCGACGACACGATTGTGCTTCCCGGGCATGGAGGCGCTACCGAAATCGGTTTTGAGAAAGCGCACAATCCTTATACAGTTTAGAGCATCTCGCTGATAATCGTGCTTAATCCACTGAAGAAGCATTCCACGGCAATGACCATCAGAATCAAGCCCATAAGGCGCATCATCACATTATTGCCGGTTTCGCCGATGATTCTCAACAGCCGCGACGAAGCGCGCAACGTCAGGTAGGTCAACAGAAAAACGATGCCGATAACGGCTATCAACGTGATGATTTGGAAAATGTCTTTAGCATCTTCCATCAAGACAATACCGTTGGCAATCGCCCCGGGACCGCATAATATCGGTATGGCAAGCGGCGTAACGGAGATGTCGTTGGCATAGTCTTTGATTTCTTCTTCGGCGACTTTTACGCGAGTAAATTTGGCTTGTAGCATGTCGTAGCCTATCTTAAAGATAATGATACCGCCGACGATACGGAATCCGCTGGTCGACAAGCCGAAGAATTTGAAAATAAACTGTCCGAAAACGGTAAACGACACAAGAATCAAGAAAGCGACAAACGCAGCTTTTTTAAGGATTCGCGCACGCTCGCGTTCGCCGAGGCTCTGCGTCATTGTCAGAAAAATAGGCATCGTACCGAAAGGGTTCACCAGCGTAAAAAACGAGGTGAAACACAGCAAAGCATATGCGAAATAAGAATCTTCCATATAATATCAGTTAAGAGCCTGTTCAAAAACAAAACTGCCACAAAAATTATGTTCAAAAAGTGGCAGAGCGCTGATTTGGTCATTGCTCTGCCACACTATAGCATCCACATCAAAGAGTGCGATGAAACTCCGATAGTCAGGATTTGAGTTTTCCATCTTCTCTGTAATCCTCCGGTCTTTCGACTTCCTTTCGGACGAGGCCCGCCATTAAAGACAGAATCGGACTCGGTATTTCATATTATTTGATGAGTTTCCCAATCTGCTTTGATGTGGGTTTTTCTCTTTATTGCAAATTTACACACAAATAATATGTTTTCCAAATTTTGCGACCACTTTTTCAAGAAAAAAGCCTCGGCAAAAACGCCGAGGCTCTATAATTTGCTAAGAATCTAATGATTAAGCATTTTTTACCTTGTCAACAATTGCCTTGAAAGCGGCAGGATTGTTCATAGCGAGGTCGGCAAGCACCTTGCGGTTGATTTGGATGCCTGCTTTGTGGATAAGACCCATCAACTTCGAGTACGACAAATCTTCGAGACGAGCTGCAGCGTTGATACGTTGAATCCACAATGCGCGGAAATTGCGTTTTTTGTTCTTACGGTCGCGATATGCGTAGGTAAGACCTTTCTCCCAAGTGTTCTTTGCTACGGTCCACACGTTTTTGCGGCAACCAAAGTAACCTCTTGTGAGTTTCAAAACTTTCTTTCTCTTAGCTCTTGATGCTACGTGATTTACTGATCTTGGCATTTTTTCTTTGTTTTTTGGATGTTAGCGGCTTTCGCTCTTGTTTTGCTAATCACCCGGTTAATAATTCAATTAAATCTCTGTAATTAAAAGTAAAAAAAGCGAACTTACTTACCACCGAGGAGTGCGCGCACGTTGTTGATATCGGCTGTTGCCAACGTCGTGAAGTGGCGGAGGTTTCTCTTTTGCTTCTTGGTCTTCTTTGTCAAAATGTGACTTTTGTAAGCATGTTTTCTTTTAATCTTTCCTGACCCGGTAAAGGTAAACCTTTTTTTTGAACCGGAATTAGTTTTAACCTTTGGCATTTTTTTCTTTTTTAAATTACTATATGATTTACTTTGTTTTTAAAGCCTTCAATTATTTTGCTTTTTTGGGCGAGAGCATGATTATCATACGCTTGCCTTCCAAAACAGGCATTTGTTCCACCTTGCCGTAGTCTTCAAGGTCGTTGGCGAATCGCAACAAGAGCACCTCGCCTTGCTCCTTGAACAATATAGAACGTCCGCGGAAAAACACATAAGCCTTTACTTTTGCGCCTTCCTTCAAGAAGCCCATTGCGTGTTTGAGCTTGAAGTTGTAGTCGTGGTCGTCGGTTTGTGGTCCGAATCGAATCTCCTTGACAACGACCTTTGTCGACTTCGCTTTTTGCTCTTTAAGGCGTTTCTTCTGCTGGTATAAGAACTTTTGATAGTCCAATACCTTGCAGACCGGAGGATTAGCGCTTGCCGATATTTCTATCAAGTCAAGCCCCTGCGATTCGGCTATGTGCAACGCTTCAGCTATGGGATAAACTCCCTGCTCTACATTTTCGCCAACCAATCGCACCTCGCGACTGCGAATCTGCTCGTTGATAGCGAATCCGCCTTTCGGGCCTTTGTTATCTTTTTTCTGTTCTCGGGCGTTGTTCGGTTTTTGCCCGGCTCCAAGTGGTAGTTTTGCCATTAAATGCTTTTAATAGTTTGTCATCTCCTCTATTTCTCGAGAAAAATTCTCGGCAAAGGTACTGATTTTTACTGAACCCTTATCGCCTTCACCTTGTTTTCTTACAGAAATTTCACTATTTTTAACTTCTTTCTCTCCTACAACGAGCATATAAGGGATACGTTTGAGCTCATTGTCGCGAATTTTCTTTCCGATTTTCTCGTTTCGATTGTCGACGATTGCGCGGATGCCTTTTTCGGCGAGGGTCTTGCGAACCTCTTCCGCATAGTCGTTAAACTTCTCGGAAATCGGCAGAATTACTGCTTGTTCGGGAGAGAGCCACAATGGAAGAATTCCGGCTGTATGTTCGAGCAACACGGCTACGAAACGCTCCATCGAGCCGAACGGCGCACGGTGAATCATCACCGGACGGTGTTTCTGGTTGTCGGCTCCGGTATATTCGAGTCCGAAACGCTCCGGCAAGTTGTAGTCTACTTGGATTGTACCGAGCTGCCAACGACGACCGATTGCGTCTTTTACCATAAAGTCGAGCTTCGGTCCGTAGAATGCCGCTTCGCCGTATTCGATGCGTGCCGGCAAGCCTTTCTCTTGGCATGCTTCGATGATGGCTTGTTCAGCCTTGTCCCAATTCTCTTCAGTACCGATATATTTTTCGCGGTTCACTTTGTCGCGCAACGAGATTTGTGCCTCAAAATTTTCGAACTTCATCGAGCGGAACACGATAGAAATAATGTCCATAACTCGCAAGAATTCGCCTTTTACTTGGTCGGGGCGGCAGAAGATGTGGGCATCGTCTTGCGTAAAGCTGCGCACGCGAGTCAATCCGTGCAACTCACCGCTCTGCTCGTAACGGCAAACCGTTCCGAATTCGGCAATACGCAAAGGCAACTCTTTGTAGGAGTGCGGCGTATTCTTATAAATCTCACAGTGGTGAGGGCAGTTCATCGGCTTGAGGAAGTATTCTTCGCCTTCTTCCGGAGTGTGAATCGGCTGGAACGAATCTTTGCCGTATTTTGCATAGTGACCGGAAGTGACATAAAGCATCTTGTTGCCAATCGGCGGAGTAATCACCTCTTGATAGTCGTAACGACGTTGGATGCGGCGCAAGAATTCTTGCAAGCGCAAGCGAAGTTCAGTACCTTTCGGCAACCACAACGGAAGACCCTTACCAACTGTTTCAGAGAACATGAAGAGCTCCATTTCTTTACCCAATTTGCGGTGGTCGCGTTTCTTGGCTTCTTCGAGCATCGTCAGATATTCGTCGAGCATCTTCTTTTTGGGGAAGGTGATACCGTAGACGCGTACCAACTGGTTGCGCTTCTCATCGCCACGCCAGTAAGCGCCGGCGAGCGACAACACTTTCACTGCCTTGATTGCGCCCGTGTTGGGGATATGCGGACCGCGGCAGAGGTCGGTAAAGTTGCCTTGTGTGTATGTTGTGATGTGGCCGTCTTCGAGTTCGGAGATAAGCTCACATTTATAAGTCTCTCCTCTTTCGCCGAACATGGCAAGCGCATCATCTTTCGAAATATCTTTGCGAACGATTTCCTCTTTTTTTGCAACGAGTTCCATCATTTTCGCTTCGATTTTCGGGAAATCGGCTGCTGTAATTGAATTTTCGCCCGGGTCGATGTCGTAGTAGAAACCGTTTTCGATAGCCGGACCTATGCCGAAACGCACTCCGGGATAGAGTTCTTGGAGCGCTTCTGCGAGCAAGTGTGCCGAAGAATGCCAAAATGCGTGTTTACCCTCGGCTGAGTCCCACTTAAACAATTTCAATTCGCCGCCACCTACAATCGGGCGTGTCAAATCCCACTCTTCGCCATCGACTGTTGCAGCCAATACGTCGGCTGCCAAGCGAGGGCTGATACTTTCTGCAATCTGAAGAGGTGTCGTTCCTTCTTCGTATTGCTTGATACTTCCGTCTGGAAATTTAATGTTCATAACTATTTGTAAAATTTTAAATAATAGCGTTAATACAACGAACGCGTAATTCGGTTGCAAAAGTAGTGCAAATCGAGTGAAAAAGCAAATCAAAACGCAGTTTTGAAATTTGATTTTTCCGAGATGCAGCCTACTTTATCTAAAAGTAGTGCAAATCGAGTGAAAAAGCAAATCAAAACGCAGTTTTGAAATTTGATTTTTCCGAGATGCAGTCTACTTTATCTAAAAGTAGTGCAAGGTGAGCGTTTTTAACCGCTTTCAGTAGTGGTTAGTGGTTATTGGTTAGAGATTATTGAATACTCCCGTTTGCCCACCTCTTACCTCTTACCTCTACTTACAACTTCCTCATTCTTTTGAGCACGTTGTACGATGCCATTATGCCGAGTTCGCCGGCTTTCGACAGGTCGCTCATTCCGCGTTCGGTAT
Organism: Candidatus Limisoma sp.; assembly: GCA_051872175.1. Lineage (GTDB taxonomy): Bacteria > Bacteroidota > Bacteroidia > Bacteroidales > Muribaculaceae > Limisoma. The sequence goes on along the minus strand of JBJEDP010000003.1, from coordinate 3,298 downwards.
TGCCGAGTTGCATATATGCAATGCCGCGATTGTAGTATGCTTCGCCAAAATCGGCACGCAAGTCGATTGCCGCCGTAAAACACGAAATTGCCGACGTAAAATCGTTGTGTTCCAAATAGATTGTACCTTTATTATAATACGCATATACGAGGTTCGGCGACAGTTCTACAACTTTGTCAAGGTCGGCAATAGCAATCTGTATGTCGTGGCGCTCGCGAGTGGCTGCTATTTGCGACGATTTAGCGGCGTCGGCCGACGACATCTGCTCGACGGCGCTCTTGCGATACATCGCCATTGCTCGTGCGAAATATGCAAGCGCAAAGTCGGGGCTCAAGCGAATGGCTGCCGACAGGTCTTCGACCGCCGAATCGAAATTGCGCACCAGCATATGGCTTATTGCCCTGCCGAAATAGTCCACCGGACGTCGCCCGTGGCTCTCTATCATCGACGTGTAATGGCGGATGAGTTCAAACTGCAACTTGATTTGTTCTTCGCTGAGATTTCCTGCGGTGTTTGTCAGATAGAGTTTGTCGCGCAAATAGTTTTTGGCATTGATATTGTCGACTTCTTTTTGGTAGTAGGAGTTGAGACGCAATTCCGTAGGACGGTCGTAATACGACAGCGTGTACATTGGCAGCGGCTCGATGGCAGCCACACGGTTTTGCACTTTTCCGCGGTATTTGTTGGCATATTCGGGCTTTACGCTGTTGTCGTTTTCGACAGCCACAAGTTGCTTGAAACGCTGAGCGGCTTCTTGCTCGGCATCGAGTTTTTCTTCTTTGCTGTCGAATTCGTTCTTCGATTTCTTTTTGGAGAGCCCGCGCCAATGGTTGTAGTCAGCCTCCCCACCCCGATTGTCGCCCATCAAGCGTTTGCTCTCGCTACGCAGATAGTAGAGCATCGACATGTTTGGAAATTTCTCTATTACGCGGTTGAAATCGGCAACCGATTTGGCATATTGTCGCGTCTTCTGATAAAGCATGGCGCGGTTGTAGACAGCAACGATGTTCGACGGGTCTTTGTCGATGACCAGCGAAAAGTCTTCGATGGCTTTATTGTTGTCTTCTACCTCCATGCGGAGCAAACCTCGATTGAGGTGCGCCGCCACGTTGTTTGGGTCAAGATTGATGGCGTAGTCGAAGTCGGACATTGCGCCGAAGTAGTCGTCAAGTTTATATTTCAAGAATGCACGATTGACAAACAGGTCGGCATTTTTCGGGCGCAAGGTAATAGCGCTGCTTAGGTCGTCGACTGCTTTGCCGTAGTCGGATTTGTTTTTTATCATTATGTCGGCGCGCATAATGAATGCGTCGGCATTGTTGGCGTTCAGTTCGATGCATTTGCCGATTCGGTCGAGCGCACCGACCGTGTCGCCACGTTCGAGGCGAAGGCTTGCCAATCCGAGATAGGCATTATCGTATTTCGGATAGATTTGCAAGACGCGGTCGAACGTCTTTTCCGCCCCGTCATAGTCTTTCACGTTGGTTTGAGCGACTGCTTTGTTGAGCAGGAATGTCTTGTTTTCAGGCAAGTATTTCAGCCCGTAATCATAGTCGATGATTGCCAGGCTATCTTTTTTCAATGTTTGTCGCGAGATGCCTCGCACCTCGTATGCATCAACGATGAACGGATTGCGCTCTATCGCCAACGAGCAGTCGGCTTCGGCGCCGCTATAGTCTTCGAGATAGAATTTCGCAACGGCACGATAGAAATAAGGGTCGGCAAGATATGGTTTGACCTTTATTACTTCGTTAAAATACTGAATCGACAGCAGATAGTCTTCGAAGTAGAGCGCATTGCGACCTATCGTCATTACCTTGTCGGTATCGATTTGCGCATTTGCCCTGCCGGGAATCAAAATGCTGAATATCGTTATACCTATATATAATATTCTTTTCAAAACATTCATTTCGCAAAATTAGAGCAAAAATGCGACAATAGGGCTATAAAATGTCTTAAAAGTAGCAAACTTTTTGCATTATATAAAACAAAATGCTTATCTTAGCTGTCGAAATTAATGAAAATGTTTAGGTTTGTATGGAACACGTAGTAATTATTGGCGGTGGTTTCGCCGGAATCAATGTTGCCAAGCGCCTTGACAAGCGCAAATATCACGTCACGATTATCGACAAAAACAATTTCCACAGTTTTCCGCCCCTATTCTATCAAATAGCATCGTCGGGCATCGAGCCTGGTAGTATTTCTTTCCCGTTCCGACGCGAAATGCGAAAGCTCAAGAATGCCGATTACCGCTTTGGTAAAGTGAAATCTATCGACACCGTTTCGCATACAATCACTACGGAATTCGAGCAAATCCGTTACGACAAACTTATTATAGCTACCGGGACTACCAACAACTTCTTCAACAATCCGGATTTGCGCACGAAAGTTCACACCCTAAAATCGACAGCCGAAGCAATACGGCTGCGCAACGAAATTCTCGACCGCCTCGAACGAGCATGTATCACAACCGATGCGGAACGCCGTCGCCAATTGTTGAGCTTCGTCGTTGTCGGTGGTGGTCCTACCGGTGTGGAAATTGCCGGCGCTTTGGGCGAAATGAAGCGATACGTTCTTAAAAAAGAATATCCCGAAATCGACAAGTCGGAAGTAAGAGTAATCCTTATCGAAGGTACAGACCGTTTTCTGCGCACTATGAGTGAACGCGCTTCAGCCGACGCCGCAAAATATCTCGACCACCTGATGATTGAGACTCGCCTGAACTGCTTGATGGAATCGTATGAAGACAACATTCTGCATCTGTCGAACGGCGAAGATATTTATTGCGAAACGCTGATATGGACTGCCGGCGTTACGGGCAACGTCATCGACGGACTTCCCACAGATGCAATCGCTCGCGGCAACCGTCTTATCGTCGGTCCCGATTTCGTGGTCAAAGGCACGCAGAATGTCTACGCTATCGGCGACATCGCTATGCTCGCCGACGAATCGCACCCCAACGGGTATCCTCAAGTTGCTCAAGTTGCAATTCAGCAAGCGAAATTTCTTACCGCAGCGTTCAACGGCAAATCGAACGGCAAGCCGTTCAGCTACGTCGACAAGGGGTCGATGGCTACCATCGGCAGAAATCGTGCCGTTTGCGACTTGAATTTTGCATACCTCTACGGCAGACCGGCTTGGCTCACGTGGATGTTCATCCACCTGATTTCCATCCTCGGTATGCGAAACAAGGCTAATGTTTTGATGAATTGGATTTGGGCTTACATATTCTACACGAACTCACTTCGTCTGCTGATTCGCCCGACAAAATACCCGATTCGCAAGCATTGGACCGACG
>JBJEDP010000002.1:0-11749 GCA_051872175.1 Candidatus Limisoma sp. | reverse complement strand
TGTAGTTGCCACGGCCGTCGAGCTTGCCTTCGATACCCTTGAAGTCGCGGATACGCGGCAAGGCGATGCGCACGAGACGTTCGAGGAATTCGTACATCTTCTCGCGACGGAGAGTGACGCGTACGCCGATAGGCATTTTCTTACGAACCTTGAAGTTCGAGATGTCTTTCTTCGAAAGCGTCTGAACTGCTTTTTGACCTGCGATGGCAGTAAGCTCGTTGATTGCTGTTTCGATAACTTTTTTATCGGCAGTTGCAATGCCAAGACCTTGGTTGATGACAATCTTGGTCAAGCGGGGAACCTGCATAACGGAAGTGTATTTGAACTCTTTCTCAAGAGCAGGAACTATTCTTTCCTTATAGTCCTTTTTAATTGCTGCGCTACTCATTATTTGATTTCCTCCCCTGATTTAATAGAAAAACGTACTGATTTACCTGCCTCGTTTTTGCGGCGGCCGATGCGAGTCGGCTTGCCGGTTTTCGGGTCTACCGGGTTAAGGTTAGAAACGTGGACAGGTGCCTCCATCTTAATAATTCCGCCTTGCGGATGCTTTGCGCTGGGCTTAGCGCTTTTCGATACGATGTTGATACCTTCGACGATCGCCTTGTTCTTCTTAACGAGGACAGAGAGGACGCGTCCAGTTTTGCCACGGTCGTTTCCCGCGTTAACGTAAACGGTATCACCCTTCTTAATATGCAATTTACTCATATTGATAATTTCAGTAATTAAAGCACTTCCGGTGCCAGTGAAACAATTTTCATGTTAGTGGCGCGGAGCTCTCTTGCGACGGGACCGAAGATACGGGTGCCGCGGAGTTCACCGGCATTGTTCAACAAGACGCATGCGTTGTCGTCGAAACGGATATAACTGCCGTCGGCGCGACGTACTTCTTTCTTCGTACGAACGATAACGGCTTTCGACACAGTTCCTTTCTTCACGTCAGACGAAGGAATTACGCTCTTTACGGTAACTACGATAATGTCGCCGACAGAGGCGTAGCGGCGTCCTGTGCCACCCAATACGCGGATGCAGAGCGCTTCCTTGGCGCCGCTGTTGTCCGCTACTACTAATCGTGATTCTGTCTGTATCATTGTTATTTCGCTTTTTCGATTATTTCAACTAATCTCCATCTCTTCGTTTTGCTCAGCGGGCGAGTCTCTTGAAGGCGTACAGTGTCTCCGACATTGCACTCGTTCTTCTCGTCGTGAGCATGGTATTTCTTCGTTTTGTTAACGAATTTACCATAAATCGGGTGTTTTTCCTTATATTTCACAGTAACGGTGATGCTTTTGTCACCCTTGTTGCTGGAAACGACCCCGACACGTTCTTTTCTAAGATTTCTTTCCATTTGTGTTGGATTATTTTTCGTTAAGTTCGCGTTTACGCAATTCTGTTTTCATTCTTGCAATCATCCTTCTGTCTTGTGTAATCTTTGCAGGATTGTCAAGCGGGGAGATTGAGTGATTGATAAGGGTCTGATGATACTCTTTTTGAGCAACTTCGAGACGCTCTTTCAATTCTTTCGTTCCTAATTCTTTGATTTCTTCCTTTTTCATAGGGCATTACACATTTTGAGTTGGATCATAATCGCGGCGAACTACGAATTTTGTGATAACGGGAAGCTTTTGTGCGGCGAGGCGCAATGCTTCTTTTGCGATATCGTACGAAACGCCTTCTACTTCAATGATGATACGTCCCGGTGTGATAGGATAAACGAATCCTTCGGGGTTACCTTTACCTTTACCCATGCGGACTTCGGCAGGCTTCTTTGTGATTGGCTTATCCGGGAAAATGCGTATCCAGATTTGTCCTTGACGTTGCATGTAGCGGGTCACTGCCACACGGGCTGCCTCAATCTGGCGGCTTGTTATCCATTTGGAGTCAAGCGATTTTATGCCGAACGAACCGAAGGCTAACTGATTGCCGCGCTGAGCGTTGCCTTTCATGCGGCCTTTCTGTTGTCTTCTGAATTTTGTTTTCTTTGGTTGTAACATTGTTCTCTAATTAAACTCGTTTAACGATTGTTTTTCTTCTCGCGGAAACCGCCACGACGGTTGCGACCACCGTTGCCTTGACGTCCCTCTTTTTGGCTTGCACCGAAAGCGGGAGCAAGGTCACGCTTGCCATAAACTTCACCGCGGCAAATCCATACTTTAACGCCTACAACACCTACCTTGGTGTGTGCTTCAACGAGCGAGTAGTCGATGTCGGCACGGAGCGTGTGGAGCGGTGTACGTCCTTCTTTGAACATCTCCGAACGTGCCATTTCGGCGCCGTTCAGACGGCCGCTTACTTGCACCTTGATGCCTTCTGCACCGGCACGCATCGACGATGCGATAGCGGTCTTCACGGCACGACGATAAGCAATCTTACCTTCGATTTGACGTGCAACGTTGGTTGCTACGATTTGTGCATCAAGCTCGGGGCGTTTTACCTCGTGAATGTTGATTTGTACGTCTTTTGCAGTGATTTTCTTCAACTCTTCTTTGAGCTTGTCGACTTCCGAACCGCCTTTACCGATGATAAGACCGGGACGCGAAGTGCAGATAGTCACTGTAATCATTTTGAGAGTTCGTTCGATAACGATACGAGAAACACTTTGCTTTGCAAGGCGAGCATTAAGATACTCACGGATCTTGTAATCCTCGAGCAGGGAATCGCCATAGCCTTTACCGTCGTACCAGCTGGAATCCCAACCTCTAACGATACCTAAACGGTTACTTATCGGATTTACTTTCTGTCCCATTTCTTATGCTTCTTTTTTAGTGTTATTATCTTTAGTACCGATGAACAATGTAACGTGGTTCGAACGTTTACGGATTCTGTATCCGCGACCTTGCGGCGCCGGACGCAGACGCTTCAACATCGGAGCTGCGTCAACGAAGATTGTGTTGACAAACAGTTCGCCTGCTTCAGCTTTTCTTTCATTCTTCTGCTCCCAGTTTGCGATGGCGCTACGCAGAAGTTTTTCGACCTTGGCTGCTGCTTCTTTGTTAGAGAATTTGAGCACACCGAGAGCCTTAAACACTTCCATACCGCGCACCATGTCGACTACATAGCGCATCTTGCGGGGAGAAGAAGGCACGTTGCGCAATTTTGCGCAGCAGACAGCCTTGTTGGCTTCTTTTATCTTTTCGGCTGAGTTTCTTTTTCTTACACCCATTGTTGTATTCTTTTTAATTCAGTTGTTTGAACTACCCCGGGCACTACTTCTTGTTACCTGCATGGCCGCCGAATTTGCGTGTCGGAGCGAATTCGCCCAACTTGTGGCCTACCATGTTTTCCGTAACGTAGACAGGGATAAATTTGTTACCATTATGCACAGTGAATGTGTGACCTACAAAGTCCGGTGCTATCATTGAGGCACGGCTCCAAGTCTTGATAACCGACTTCTTGCCACTCTCGTTCATAGCGTCTACTTTCTTGTAGAGTTTGACACTGATATAAGGGCCTTTTTTTAATGATCGACTCATAATTGTTAATTCTGTTTAAATTACTTTTTACGTCTTTCAACGATGTACTTAGAAGAATGTTTCTTCGGTGCTCTTGTCTTGAGACCCTTAGAGTAAAGACCCTTGCGAGAACGTGGATGACCACCGCTTGCGCGACCTTCACCACCACCCATGGGGTGATCTACCGGGTTCATTACCACACCGCGGTTGTGAGGACGACGGCCTAACCAGCGAGAGCGTCCGGCTTTACCCGATTGCTCAAGTGCGTGGTCGCTGTTGCCTACAACGCCGATTGTTGCCTTACAAGTCGAAAGGATTTTGCGAGTCTCGCCTGAGGGCAACTTAACGATTACGTAGTCGCCGTCGCGAGAAGTCAACTGTGCAAACGTACCGGCTGAACGCACCATAAATGCGCCTTGTCCCGGACGTAATTCAATGTTGTGAATTAAAGTACCAACAGGTATCTTGCTCAGTGGAAGAGCGTTCCCCACCTCTGGTGCGGCGTTCTCCCCACTCATAACTGTAGAGCCAACAGTCAAGCCGTTGGGTGCAATTATGTATGCCTTCGAGCCGTCTACATAGTAGAGCAACGCAATACGAGCCGAACGGTTCGGGTCGTATTCGATGGTCTTTACGGTCGCCGGCACACCGTCTTTTGCTCTCTTAAAGTCGATGAGGCGGTATTTACGCTTGTGACCTCCACCTTTGTAGCGAGTGGTGCGGTGTCCTTCTGCGTTGCGGCCGCCGGTAGAAATCTTACCGACTGTAAGAGTTTTCTCTGGAGTAGAAGCAGTGATTTCATCAAATACTCCAATAACTTTGTGTCTTTGCCCCGGTGTTGTGGGCTTCAATTTTCTTACTGCCATTTCTTATTAAATATTGCTATAATAATCTATAGTTTCGCCTTCTGCAAGGGTTACTACTGCTTTTTTGTATTTGCTTGTCTTACCCTTAAGCAGACCTGATTTTGTGTAACGCGATTTGTCTTTGCCGCGGCATACCATTGTGTTGACCGACACTACTTTAACGCCGTAAAGCTTGGTGATCATTTGCGCAATTTGCTCACGGTTAGCCTCCGGAGATACGCGGAACGTGTAGCGGCCGCCTTTCTCTGTCAGCGCTGTCGCTTTCTCTGTTACGATGGGTTTGATTATCATTTCCATTTTCTACCTCCTTTGGTTAAAAGTTATTGATAGCCGCAACGCTGCTCTCGCACAATACCAACGCTTTGTTGTCAAGGATGGTATATGTGTTAAGACCAGACGTCAAAACTACTTTCGCGTTCTCAATATTTTGAGCTGACAAATATACGTTTTTATTTTCGTTTGCTAAAACAAGAACGACTTTTTTGCCCTCAATTTTGAGATTTTTAGTAATATTTACAAATTCTTTGGTCTTCGGTGCTTCGAAAGTGAAGTCTTCAACTACGATAATCTGATTATCCTGAGCCTTTGCAGACAGCGCAGATTTGCGAGCGAGTTGCTTAACTTTCTTGTTGAGCTTGAAGTGATAGTCACGAGGACGCGGACCGAACACACGACCACCACCTACCAATACCGGAGAGTTGATATCACCAATACGCGAACCGCCACCGCCTTTTTGCTTGTGGAGTTTACGAGTCGAACCTGAAACTTCGCTTCTTTCCTTAGCTTTGTGAGTACCCTGGCGGCAGTTTGCCAAATATTGCTTAACATCAAGCCACACTGCGTGCTCGTTGGGCTCAATACCGAAAACGGCATCGTCGAGAGTGACTTTGCGTCCGGTGTCCTCACCTTTGATATTATATACTGCTAATTCCATTATTTCTCAATTAATAAGATTGAACCTTTGGCTCCAGGCACTGAACCTTTGATGAGAAGGAGGTTGTGCTCTGAAATAACTTTTAACACTTTAAGGTTTTGTACGGTAACGCGCTCGTTGCCTGTTTGTCCTGCCATGCGCATTCCCTTGAACACCTTTGCAGGGTAAGAGCAAGCACCGATAGAACCGGGGGCACGCAAGCGGTTGTGCTGACCGTGAGTTGTTTGACCTACACCGCCGAAGCCGTGACGACCTACGACACCCTTGAAACCTTTACCTTTTGAGGTACCTACAATGTCGACAAATTCTGCGCCCTCGAACAGGTCTACAGTAATTGTGTCGCCGAGCTTGTATTCTTGCTCGAAACCATTGAACTCGGCCAAGTGGCGCTTCGGTGTTGTTCCGGCTTTTGCAAAGTGACCTGCCTCAGGCTTGGTGGTGTGTTTGTCCTTCTTGTCTTCGAAGCCCAATTGGAGAGCTGCGTAGCCGTCGGTTTCCACTGTTTTAACCTGAGTAACAACACAAGGACCTACTTCGATAACAGTGCACGGCACGTTCTTGCCGTCGGCACTGAAAACGGATGTCATTCCGATTTTCTTTCCTAATAATCCTGGCATTTCTTAATAAATTTAATTGTTTTGGTTCTGAATTGTCTTACGCTTTGATTTGTACGTCTACACCGCTGGGAAGTTCGAGTTTCATCAATGCGTCGATTGTCTTCGATGTCGAGCTGTAGATGTCGATAAGACGTTTGAACGACGAAAGTTGGAACTGTTCACGCGACTTCTTGTTTACGAAAGTCGAGCGGTTGACAGTGAAGATACGTTTGTGAGTCGGAAGGGGTATCGGACCGCTTACTACGGCGCCTGTTGCCTTCACAGCCTTTACAATCTTCTCTGCTGACTTATCAACCAAGTTGTGGTCGTAAGATTTCAATTTGATTCTGATTTTTTGGCTCATTGTATTTAAGTGTTATTTCAATAAATCTACTCTACCTTGGCACTCGGTAAGCACTTGACGTGCGATTGATGTACCTACCTCTGCATAGTGTGAGAACGACATTGTCGAAGTGGCGCGACCCGAAGTGATGGTACGCAACGATGTTACGTAGCCGAACATCTCAGCAAGCGGAGCTTTTGCCTTAACGATGCGGGCACCGCTGCGGCTTGTCTCCATGCCTTCTACTTGACCGCGACGCTTGTTAAGGTCGGAGATAACGTCACCCATACTTTCTTCAGGTGTGACTACCTCTATCTTCATAATCGGCTCCATAAGCACCGGACCTGCCTTTTCGCATGCTTTCTTGAATGCTTGGATGGCACAAAGTTCGAACGAAAGTTGGTCAGAGTCAACAGGGTGGAACGAACCGTCGAGCAAGGTCACCTTGAGTTGTTCTACGGGATAGCCGGCGAGTACACCGTTCTTCATTGCTGTTTGGAAACCCTTTTGTACCGACGGGATGAATTCCTTAGGCACGTTACCGCCCTTAACTTCGTCGATAAATTCGAGGTTGCCCTCAAAGCCTTCTTCAACGGGCTCTACGCGTACGATGATGTCGGCAAACTTACCGCGACCACCGGTTTGCTTCTTGAATACCTCGCGGAGTTCAACAGGCTTGGTGATTGCTTCTTTGTAAGTAACTTGCGGACGACCTTGGTTACATTCAACCTTGAACTCGCGGCGGAGACGGTCGATGATGATGTCCAAGTGGAGCTCACCCATACCGCTGATGACGGTTTGACCGGTTTCTTCGTTGGTCTCAACGCGGAATGTCGGGTCTTCTTCAGCCAACTTCTGCAAGCCAACGCCGAGTTTGTCGAGGTCTTTTTGAGTCTTAGGCTCTACGGCGATACCAATCACAGGATCGGGGAATTCCATAGCCTCGAGCACGATAGGATGCTCTTCAGCGCAGAGCGTATCACCTGTGCGGATATCCTTGAAACCTACACCGGCACCGATATCACCGCAGCCGATAGCTTCCATCGGGTTTTGCTTGTTCGAGTGCATTTGGAAGAGGCGTGAGATGCGCTCTTTCTTACCGCTACGCGAGTTGAACACATACGAACCGGCTTCGATTGAGCCTGAGTATACACGGAAGAAGCAGAGACGGCCTACATACGGGTCGGTTGCAATCTTGAATGCCAATGCGCTAAGCGGCTCTTCGAACAACGGCTTGCGAGATTCTTCCTTGTCGGGGTCGCCATAAGCGTGGCCGACAACTTCGCCTGCGTCGAGCGGGCTCGGAAGGAATGCGCAAACGTCGTCGAGGAGGCATTGCACACCTTTGTTTTTGAACGACGAACCGCAAATCATCGGCACGATAGCCATCTTAAGGGTTGCCTTACGGATAACTGCCTTGATTTCGTCGACAGTGATTGTCGACGGGTCGTCGAAATATTTTGTCATGAAGTCGTCGTCGAATTCAGCGACCGACTCAAGCATCTTGTCACGATAAGTCTCGCACTCGTCAGCCATGTTTGCAGGAATTTCTTCTACAGAATATTCAGCACCCATAGTTTCATCGTGCCAGAAGTAAGCCTTCATTGTGATAAGGTCGACAACGCCCTTGAATGTTTCTTCGGCGCCGATAGGCAATTGGATAGGCACCGGATTAGCACCGAGCACTTCGCGAACTTGGCGGCACACTTCGAGGAAGTTAGCGCCCGAACGGTCCATCTTGTTAACGTAGCCGATACGAGGCACGTTGTATTTGTCGGCTTGACGCCATACGGTTTCCGACTGAGGTTCAACGCCGCCTACTGCGCAGAAAGTTGCCACTGCACCGTCGAGCACACGCAACGAACGTTCTACCTCTACGGTGAAGTCAACGTGTCCCGGAGTGTCGATCAAGTTGATCTTATACTTTTGGTCTTGGTACTTCCAGAAAGCGGTGGTTGCAGCAGATGTGATAGTGATACCACGTTCTTGCTCTTGAACCATCCAGTCCATCGTTGCTGCTCCGTCGTGCACCTCACCGATTTTGTGAGTAAGACCTGTGTAGAACAGGATACGTTCGGAGGTTGTTGTCTTACCGGCATCGATGTGAGCCATGATGCCGATGTTTCTTGTCAGATGAAGTTTATCGTCTATATTAGCCATTTACTTATAAATTTTTCAAATTAAAATCTAAAGTGAGCGAATGCACGGTTAGCCTCAGCCATGCGGTGCATGTCCTCTTTACGTTTGAATGCTCCGCCGGTTTCGTTGAAGGCGTCGACGATTTCTGCAGCGAGCTTGTCGCTCATTGTCTTACCTCCGCGTTTGCGTGCGAAGTTGATTAGATTTTTCATTGAAATAGATTCTTTACGATCGGGGCGGATTTCGGTAGGGACTTGGAATGTTGCGCCACCCACGCGACGAGATTTTACCTCTACTTGAGGAGTAATGTTTTCGAGCGCTTTTTTCCAAATGTCGAGCGCGCTCTTTTCTTCGTTAGGCAATTTCGACTTCACAGTCTCCAATGCTGAGTAGAAAATGTGGTATGCGGTTGTCTTCTTGCCGTCATACATCAAGTGGTTAACAAACTTTGTTACACGAGTGTCGCCGAACACGGGATCGGGCAACACGATTCTCTTTTTTGGTTTTGCTTTTCTCATTGCTTCAAATTTCGTTTTTGTTCGTTTGGTTGCTTTTTAGCATCTTCAACAGCGTTCTCCAACGCTATTTACTCCGCCGAATATTTCAATCCAATAAACAAAAAACTAAGTTTTAACTCGTTTTGTTTATCTCTGCTGTTTTGAGGGGCTTATTACTTCTTACCCTTTGCGGCAGCTCCCGCTTTAGGACGCTTTGCACCGTATTTCGAACGACGTTGTGTGCGACCTGCTACACCTGCTGTATCCAATGTACCTCTGACAATGTGATAACGTACACCCGGAAGGTCTTTTACACGTCCGCCGCGAACCATCACGATTGAGTGCTCTTGGAGGTTGTGGCCTTCTCCCGGAATGTAGGAGTTTACTTCTTTGCCATTGGTCAATCTAACGCGGGCTACTTTACGCATTGCCGAGTTAGGCTTTTTGGGGGTTGTGGTGTAGACACGTACACATACGCCACGACGCTGCGGACATCCGTCCAACGCCGGCGACTTACTCTTGTCGGTCAATACCTGGCGTCCTTTTCTTACTAATTGCGAAATTGTAGGCATCTTAGTTTGTTTTGTTTGTACTTTATTTATTAATTCTCTAAATGTTCTGTTCTTTCTCTCAAAAACCCGCAAATCTTTTTAAAATCAGCGAGTTACGTCGCTTTTGGGCGTAATTTGCCCGAAAAAGCGTTGCAAAGTTACGCAATAATTTGCTGTCTGCCAAACGTTTTTAACCTCTCAAACTCCGCAAACCCCCTCTTTTTGTCATTTTTCCTCATTTTTAGCCCAAATTTAATTATTATTAACTTTACAAAGCATACATTAACGCCAAAATCGCACTCCAACCTATCGGTAAATGCTTTTTTTAATCGCCGACATTTTGCTCGTTTTACAATTGTCCGTACCTTTACAAGCAAAAAAAATGTGTAATATGAACATCATTCTTTACGACGAGCACGACAACTGGACCGACCTGCTGCCCATCTCGTTCACACGACCGATAGCCGACATCCGTATCGGCATACTTACAATAGCCGAAAAGTGGCAACACCTGCTCCCCGAAACACGGATTTCGTATAAGCCCGCCGACTACCTCACGGTGAAATTCGCCACCGTGCAAACCGGCGACGACATCATCATCCTTTCAAACATCCTCCCCGACGCCGACCTGGCAGCACGCGTAGTAGCACTGCAACCCGGCGAAGCACTTATCGCCGCCGAAAAGATGATTGCCCTCCGCGGCACTCTCCAACAGTTTGAAGCCGCTCAACGCAACGCCGGCATAGCCATCGAAGGCGTCGACAGCATCGTTTGGCTCTACGACATATTCCTCAAAAACGACGCCCAACTCCGCGCCGACTTCGACCTCGTCACCCGCGGACGCACATCCGCGCCCGTCGACGACAGCTGCACCGTTATTGGTCCGCACGACCAAATCTTCGTCGAAGAAGGTGCATCCGTGCAAGGCGCAACGCTCAACACTCTCGGCGGCCCTATATATATAGGTAAAGACGCAATCATCATGGAAGGCTCTTGCATCCGCGCTCCCTTCGCCGCTTGCACACACGCTCAAGTCAACATGGCAGCAAAAATCTACGGCGCTACGACCCTCGGACCGCACTGCAAAGTCGGCGGCGAACTCAACAACGTCGTAATGATTGGCTACAGCAACAAAGCCCACGACGGATTCTTGGGCAACGCCGTCGTTGGCGAATGGTGCAACATCGGCGCCGGAACAAACGCTTCCAACCTCAAAAACGACTACACCGAGATAAAACTCTGGAACTACCGCACCCACCGATTCCTCAAAACCGGATTGCAATTCTGCGGACTCATCCTCGGCGACCACTCGAAAATCGGCATCAACTGCATGCTCAACACCGCCACCGTAATCGGCGTGGGCGTCAACATCCACGGCGCAGGATTCCCCCGCGCGTTCGTCGCATCGTTCCTCGAAGGCGGCTCGGCTGGCTATGCCGACGTCTCTGTCGCAAAATTCTTCGACATTGCCAAGCGAATGATGGCTCGACGAGGAATAACCCTCTCCGACTCCGACAAAGAAATTTTCGAATCAATCTACGCAATCGCCGACAACTACAAATAGTCGACACTTTGAAAATTGCCGTAAAGGCAGTATCTTTGCACCTACAAAGGTGCATCAGAACAGTCAAGATGCAAGGCGCTGAGACAGAGGGCGAAGGGAGTGTACTTGCCGTACACGACCGAGCCCGAAGTCGAAAGCAACGTAGCAGATTGGCTTTTATGATACACAGACAGACTTTGGCAAAAGGAATCAGGTGAGACGCCTGAGCAGTACTCGCTGCCGTAACTCTACAGACAAAACCCGCACGCAGTCACTGGGCAACCGGGAAGGCTGCGTAAACCCAACGGAGGAGAAGCCGGAACACAAAGCCAACGTCCCACGATTGTTTAACTGTCCGCGAGGTACCCGACACAGCGCTCGGGGTTCGGACTTAAATACTTACAAATGAAACGTCTCTTCATCGCCCTGGCAGCAACGCTTGCCTCACTCACTTCGGCACATGCCGACGACACATTTCTCGACTCAATCTTCGAGATTAAAGAAGTCTCGGTTATCCAAGTTAAAGACAAAGAAATCATCAAGCCGCAGAAACTTACCGGCGCCGAACTCGAGCGCCTCAACAGCCACTCCGTTGCCGACGCCCTGCGCTACTTCTCAGGCGTACAGATAAAAGACTACGGCGGCGTGGGCGGCATCAAAACCGTCAACATCCGCAGCATGGGCAGTCAGCACGTCGGCGTGTTCTACAACGGCGTACAACTCAACAACGCTCAAAACGGACAAGTCGATCTCGGACGATACTCCCTCGACAACGTCGACGCAATATCCCTCTACAACGGGCAGAAATCCGACATCTTCCAAACGGCG
>JBJEDP010000001.1:0-11767 GCA_051872175.1 Candidatus Limisoma sp. | reverse complement strand
CGCTGAATGTCGACGACGCCTTCGGGAGTAAAGAGGTGCTTCGAGCCGTCGATGTGCGAACGGAAGTAGGCGCCTTCTTCACGTAGACGGCGGTTTGCCGAGAGCGAGAACACTTGAAATCCGCCGCTGTCGGTAAGGATGGGGCGGTTCCACGAGTTGAACTTATGCAAGCCGCCTGCCTGCTCGAGTATGGCTGTGCCCGGGCGCAGGTAGAGGTGATAGGTGTTGCCCAAGATGATTTGGGCTTTCACTTGTTCTTCCAACTCCGTGACGTGCACGCCTTTAACCGAGCCGACGGTCCCTACGGGCATGAATATCGGCGTCTGTATGGTGCCGTGGTCGGTGGTTATCACGCCTGCGCGGGCGTTACTGTTTATGTCTTGTGCTTCTAATTTGAAATCCATATTGGCGCTTTAAGACCACAAAATTACATAGAATTATTTGATTTTCGACTATTTTGCCCGGAAATGTTGTCAATCGCGGTTTGGCACGGTTATTGTAACGTATCGATGCAGAACAAAAAATACAATTTAGATTATGAATTTCGACAATTTTACAATTAAGTCACAAGAAGCCATTCAGATGGCTGTCGACACTGTGCGACGCAACGGTGGACAGGTCGTTGAGCCTGAACATCTGTTGAAAGCAGTGATTGTTAAAGGTGAGTCGGTTGTAAAATTTATTTTCCAAAAGTTGGGCATCAATCAGCAAACTGTCGATGCACAATTGGAGAAAGTAATATCGACTCAGCCAAAAGTTTCGGGCGGCGAGCAGTATCTGTCGCGCCAAGCCAACGACGTGCTCCAAAATGCCATTGCGAGTGCGCATGACCTCGGCGATGAGTTTGTAACAATAGAGGGTATTCTGCTCGGTTTGCTCAAGACCGACTGCAACGCATCGAAGATTCTTAAGGATGCCGGCATGACCGAGCGCGAGCTCCGTGCCGCCATTGACGAACTTCGCAAAGGTAACAAGGCAACGACCCAAAGTGCCGAAGACCGCTATAACGCGTTGAGCAAGTATGCCATAAATCTTAACGAACGTGCGCGCACCGGCAAACTCGACCCGGTCATCGGTCGTGACGACGAGATTCGTCGTGTGTTGCAGATATTGAGCCGCCGTACGAAGAACAACCCTATCTTGGTGGGCGAGCCGGGTACGGGTAAGACGGCGATTGCCGAAGGATTGGCTCAACGTATCGTCAGAGGCGATGTGCCGGAAAATCTGAAGTCAAAGCAACTCTATTCGCTCGATATGGGTGCGCTGATTGCCGGCGCAAAATATAAGGGCGAATTCGAGGAGCGTCTGAAAGCCATTGTCAATGAGGTGACGCAAAGCGACGGTGAGATAATCTTGTTTATCGACGAGATTCACACCCTTGTCGGCGCCGGAAAAGGCGAAGGCGCTATGGATGCCGCCAACATCCTCAAACCGGCACTTGCTCGAGGCGATATGCGTAGCATCGGTGCAACCACGCTCGACGAATATCAGAAGTATTTCGAGAAAGATAAGGCTCTCGAGCGTCGTTTCCAAATAGTGATGGTCGACGAGCCCGACGAAATGAGCAGTATCGCCATTCTGCGTGGACTTAAAGAGCGTTACGAAAACCACCACAAGGTGCGTATCCTCGACGAAGCCATCATCGCTGCCGTGCAACTTTCGCAACGCTACATCACCGACCGATTCCTTCCCGATAAGGCTATCGACTTGATTGACGAAGCTGCCTCGAAGTTGAGAATCGAAATCGACTCCGTGCCGCAGTCTCTCGATGAGATTATTCGTAAGATTGCGCAGCTCGAAATCGAGCGCGAAGCACTCCGCCGCGAAGGCGAGTCGGAGAAGATTGCTCAAATCGAGAAAGAGCTGGCTCGTCTGCAAGAGGAGCGTAGTAACTATATGGCGAAATGGACTGCCGAGAAGGACCTTATCAACAAGATTCAGCAGAACAAGGTCGACATCGAAAACCTCAAGTTCGAAGCCGAACGTGCCGAGCGCGACGGCGACTATGCTCGCGTGGCGGAGATACGCTATTCGCGAATCAAAAACAAGGAAGACGAAAACGCCTCCTACGAGGCTAAACTTCGCGACATGCAAGGCGATAAGTCGCTCATCAAGCAAGAGGTCGATGCCGAAGACGTTGCCGACATCGTGTCGCGTTGGACCGGCATTCCCGTGTCGAAGATGGTAAAAAGCGAGCGCGAGAAACTCCTTCACCTCGAAGAAGAACTTCATCGCCGCGTGGTAGGGCAAGACGAAGCAATCTGCGCCATTGCCGACGCTATTCGACGTAGCCGTGCCGGGCTCAACGACCCGAATCGTCCTATCGGCTCGTTTATCTTCCTCGGAACAACGGGCGTCGGTAAAACCGAACTTGCCAAGGCGCTTGCCGACTACCTCTTCAACGACGAAGCAGCTATGACCCGTATCGATATGAGCGAGTATCAAGACAAATTCTCGACAACCCGACTCATCGGTCCTCCTCCCGGCTACGTCGGCTACGAAGAAGGCGGACAACTCACCGAGGCAGTGCGCCGCAAACCGTATTCGGTTGTGCTCTTCGACGAAATCGAAAAGGCTCATCCCGACGTGTTCAACGTGCTCTTGCAAGTGCTCGACGACGGTCGATTGACCGACAACAAAGGTCGTACGGTCAACTTCAAGAATACGATTATCATTATGACGTCGAATATGGGTTCGTCGCTCATTCGTGACCGCTTTGCATCGATGACCGACGCCAATCGCGAACAGACCATTGAGGCAACCAAGCGCGACGTGCTCGAGATGCTCAAGTCGAATGTTCGTCCGGAGTTCTTGAACCGTATCGACGAAGTGATAATGTTTGCACCGTTGACGAAAGACCAAATTCAAAGCATCGTCGGTTTGCAGATTGACGCACTCAAGAGCAAACTTGCCGCAACGGGTATCAACCTGACGCTGACCGATGCCGCACTTGCTCTGCTTGCCGATCGTGGCTACGACCCCGAGTTCGGTGCTCGTCCGGTGCGTCGTGTGGTACAACGCGACATCCTCAACCCGTTGTCGAAGAGCATCCTTTCGGGTGCCGTCGACCGTGTAACCGGTATTGTTGTCGACGCCCGCGGCGACTCGTTCGAATTCCGCAACGAATTATAAATAAAAAAGCGCAGCAACTTTGTCGGTTGCCGCGCTTTTTGCGTATTATTTGTAGTAGTCGACGTTGATTTGCAGGTGTTGGCGGAAGGTTCCGTAGTTGTCGGGGGTATATAGTGTAAGCCTCGTGATGCGTTCACGGTCGTCGGAGACGTATGCGATGCGTTTCGGCGTGCCGTCGACCACTGCCGCGTCGGGGATGTTTCTGCCGCTTTGCCCGTAGAGCGCCGTCTGTAGAAGCGGCAAAATCTGCATAAGTTGCATCGGATTGCTATCTGTGAGGCACAAGGCGACAGCCATTGCCGGGTCGATGTTTGCGTCGCTTCTAACCGGGCTGAAGGCGCTGAACGTAGCCGACTTTTCCGCCGATAGCGCAACCAGATTCAAGCCGTCCCACGTCATTCGGTACGGTCCGACTTCCGTAGGCAACGCCTCGCCGTAGACCATCGCGTTGTCGTCGATTTTGCTCAGCCGCAGGTCGCTAATAAGTGCCGTGGCGGTGAGTGCTCCCGAAAAGCGCACATCGTCGGCGGTGTAGGCAATGTCGGTGATTTCTTCGCCCGACGCTGTGGTGTGAGTGGCACGAATGACGCGTCCGTGGCCGTCGTATGTCAAAATAACCGACTCGCTGCGAAGTAGTTGCATGTCGAAGTTGTATTCGCTGAGAGCAACGCTTTTGACGATGTTGTAGGCGTCGGTAAATGCGATTTCGCCTGGCGGTGTGGTCGGGTTGTCGGGAATGCCGGGACTGTCAGGATCGTCGGGTGTATCGGGATTGTCGGGATTGCCTGGCGTGTCGGCTGCGGTTTGCGTAAGGCGAAACTCGAGCGTGTCGAAGCCGGACCGCACAACGATGGTTGCCGAGCGCTCGGCGGCTGACGTGTTGGCGTCGACGGTTGCCGTGAGCGTATATTCGCCCGCTTCGCCGGCGTCTTCCGACAGTCTGAACCATTCGTTGTCGCCTTTGATGTAGGTGTACCAACTGCCGTAGGCTGTAAACTTGCCCAACGCAACTACTGCGGCATCGGCGTCGACCGTAACGTCGGCATTGCTGCCCGACAGCCCTTTGACAGGGTCGCTCGGTTCGTTGCATCCCGCCGCAAGGCAGGCTATGATGATTAGAAAAAAATAACGCAAATCCATTTGGCGTACAAACTTTCGCCAAAAGTAGTGAATATATTTGTTTCGTTCAAACAAAGGTCAAACAAAAAGTCCCACTTGTTGTGGAACTTTTTGTTTTGTCTATTTGTCGAGCAGGTCGTGGGGAACGGGCGGCGGGGTTTCGTCGTCGGCGGGGTTGGATGCTCCGTCATTGGGCTTGGTCTCGCTGTCGTCTTTTTTGCCGTCGACTTTGTCTTTGTCGTCGGCTTTATCGTCGGTTTTCGACTCGTTGGTTTCGATAATCTCGTCGGCGCGCGAAGCCCATTGCCGTTTTCCGAAAATGCGTTCAACGTCTTCGGTGTAAATCACTTCGCGGTCGAGCAGAATGTCGCGCAACTCGTTGTAACCTTGTGCGTATTTGCGGAGCAACTCTTTGGCACGTTCATACTGTTCGTTGATGAGTCGCGACACTTCCGAGTCGATTACCTGGGCACGCGATTCGCTGTAAGGCTTGGTGAAGCCGTAGTCTTGCCCGGTAGAGTCGTAGTAGCAGACGTTAGGCAGCGATTCGCTCATGCCGTAGAAAGCCACGTAGGTGTATGCTTGCTTGGTGGCGCGTTCGAGGTCGTTGAGTGCGCCGGTCGAAATGTGCCCGGTGAAAAGTTCTTCGGCAGCACGACCGCCGAGCAGCGAGCAAATCTCGTCGAGGATGGCTTGACGCGGTGTGATTTGTCGTTCTTCGGGCAGATACCAAGCGGCGCCGAGTGCCTTTCCGCGAGGCACAATCGTTACCTTGATAAGCGGATTTGCGTATTGCAGATGCCAACTGATAGTGGCGTGTCCGGCTTCGTGGCAAGCAATCGATTCGCGCTCTTCGCGAGTGGTGATTTTCGAACGCTTTTCAAGTCCGCCGATGATGCGGTCGACAGCGTTCATAAAGTCTTGCGGCTCAACGGATTTCTTGCCGGCACGTGCTGCGATTAGGGCAGCCTCGTTGCACACGTTGGCAATGTCGGCGCCTGAGAAGCCGGGTGTCTGGCGTGCGAGCAGGTCGACGTTGACGTCGGGCGACGTCTTAACGCCGCGCAGGTGCACGTTGAAGATAGCCTTACGGTCGTTCAAGTCGGGCAGGTCGACGTAGATTTGGCGGTCGAAGCGTCCGGCGCGCAGCAGTGCTTTGTCGAGGATGTCGGCGCGGTTGGTTGCGGCGAGTACGATGATTCCGCTATTGGTGCCGAAGCCGTCCATTTCGGTAAGCAGCTGGTTGAGCGTGTTCTCGCGTTCGTCGTTAGAACCCATATTCGGGTTTCGTCCGCGGGCACGTCCTACGGCGTCGATTTCGTCGATGAAGATGATGCACGGCGCTTTTTCTTTTGCTTTCTTAAAAAGGTCGCGCACGCGTGAGGCACCGACGCCGACAAACATTTCCACGAAGTCGGAGCCCGAAAGCGAGAAGAACGGCACGTTGGCTTCGCCGGCTACAGCCTTGGCAAGCAGTGTCTTACCTGTTCCCGGAGGACCTACAAGAAGTGCGCCCTTGGGGATTTTACCTCCCAGCTCGGTATAGCGTTTCGGGTTTTTGAGAAATTCGACGATTTCTTGCACTTCGGTTTTTGCTTCTTGGAGTCCGGCAACGTCTTTGAAAGTCACTTTCGTGCTGTTGTCTTTGTCGAAGAGTTGTGCTTTCGACTTTCCGACGCTGAACACGCCGCCACCGGCACCGCCGTCGCCGCGAGTCATTCTCCGCATCATCCAAATCCAGAAGACGATGAGAATCACCAGCGGTCCGAACGACCAAAGGTAGTTCATAAAACCGCCGCTGTGGTCGTATTTGATTTCTCCGCGGAACACGCCTGTGGCGTTCCAGTTTTTAATACATTCCGACAGGTCGCTGTCGGTGTGGTAGATAGAGCGTACTACGACGTTTTTGGCAGGATTCTTTGCCGGAAGTTTTATGTCTTTGAAGTTCTCGCGAGCGGAATTGTCGGTAATTTTGGCTTCCACTTCGTGCTTCTGTGTGACGACAGTGATTTCGGTTACGCCTTTAGCGTAGACGTATTTCTCCTCAAATTCCGACCAGGGAACGCTCTTTTCGACGCTCGAATCTTTCGAATACCATATGCTGATAAGGATGGCGCCTATGATGGCATACATCCAAAATATATTGAATCGAAAGCTGAATGTTTTGGGTGTATTTTGTTTCTTCATAATCTAATCTAAGTCGGGGATTTCGTTAATATTGGCATCGTTCCAGAGTTGTTCGAGGTTGTAGTGCTCGCGAAACTCGGGCAGGAATACGTGCACAAAGATGTTGCCGTAGTCAATCACAATCCATTGCGAATTGCGATATCCGTCGTAGTTGTATGGCTTGATGCCGGTGTGCTCGAGAACGTATTCGCGTATGGAATCGGCAATTGCCGAAACGTGCATAGTCGATGTGCCTTGACATATCAAGAAATGTTCGGTAGCCACATATTCCAACCCGGTGAGGTCGACATGTGTGATTTGTTTGCCTTTTTTCTCTTGAGCGCCTTCAACAATCGCTTGTAGTAGTTGGTTGCTGTCTGTCATTTAATGTTATTACTGATTTTAGTTTGCAAAAATACAAATTTTACTGATACGAAACGTCGTTTGCAGACAAAATTTGACAGCTTCAGTGCTGTGTTTTTATTGCTTAACAAATAGTATGCCAAAAAAGTTTGCAAGCAAAAAGGCGCAACCTTGACTCGAGGTTGCGCCTTTTTTTTATTCGATTGTTTGCCGTTGGCTGTCTATCCGTATTGGATTGTGCCGTCGGGGTTGCGATAGAGGTCGAAGCTCTTTTCGTATTGGTCCATAGCGCGGAGGCTCATACCCATGCTTGAGAAGCCGCCGTCGTGATAGAGGTTTTGCATAGTCACTTTGCGAGTGAGGTCGCTGAACATCACGATGCAGTAGTCGGCGCATTCCGAAGCGTCGGCGTTGCCAAGAGGCGACATGCGGTTGGCGAAGTCCATAAGCGATTCCATGCCTTTTACGCCGCTACCGGCAGTGGTCATCGTCGGCGATTGCGAGATGGTGTTGATGCGTACGCCTTTTTCGCGACCGTAGATGTAGCCGAAGCTGCGGGCAATCGATTCGAGAAGTGCCTTGGCGTCTGCCATGTCGTTGTAGCCGAACAGCGTGCGTTGTGCTGCCACGTAGGAGAGCGCCACGATGCTGCCGTTTTCGTTGATGGCATCGAGTTTCTTGGCAGATTGAATCATCTTGTGGAACGAGATTGCCGAGATGTCGAGGGTCTTGTTGAGCAAATCGTAGTCGAGGTCGTCGTAGAGTTTTTTCTTGCGAACGTTAGGCGACATGCCGATTGAGTGAAGAACGAAGTCGATTTTGCCACCGAGTATTTCCATCGATTTTTGGAATACCATCTCGAGGTCGTCTACGTTAGTTGCGTCGGCAGGCAGAATTTCTGCGTTGAGTTTTTTGCCGAGCTCGTCGATTGTGCCCATGCGAACTGCTACGGGCGTGTTGGAGAGGGTAATCACTGCGCCTTCTTCTACGGCTCTCTCAGCCACTTTCCAGGCGATACTGTTTGAATTTAGGGCTCCGAAGATTATGCCTCTTTTGCCCTTCAAAAGATTATAACTCATTATAACTAATTTGTGGTTATGTATTTTTTGCGGGTGCAAAGGTACTGATTTTTTCTCACATTTGCAAAATGTGTGCAAAATTGGTGGTTTTTGATAACAAAATCAAACAAAAAAGACACGCCGAATCGACGCGTCTTTTTGTTAATACCTAAATGAATAGGTTATGGAATCAAGTTGTGGCTCTTGAACACTTTGTGAATCTTGTCGAGGGCGATGTCGACTTGCTCGATGGTGTGAGTAGCCATTAGGCTGAAACGGATGAGCGTGTCGGTCGGTGCCACTGCGGGCGAAACCACGGGGTTGACAAAGATTCCTTCGTCGAAGAGTTCGTGAGTGATGAGGAATGTCAAGTTGTTGTCGCGAATGAACAGCGGGATAATCGGTGTCTCGGTGTGACCGATTTCGCAACCCATATTTTTGAAACCTTCCAACGCGTAGTTGGTCACCTTCCAAAGTTGCTCTTGACGTTCGGGCTCGGCTTCCATGATGTTGAGGGCTGCGTTGACGGCAGCGGTCGAAGCCGGCGTGATGCTAGCTGTGAAGATGTAAGAGCGCGAGTGGTGGCGAAGGTAGTTGGTGATTTCTTTGTCGGTGGCAATAAACCCGCCGAGCGATGCAAACGATTTGCTGAACGTACCCATGATGAGGTCAACATCGTCGGTCACGCCGAAGTGGTCGCAAGTGCCGCGTCCACCGCGTCCGAACACGCCGATGCCGTGCGCTTCGTCGACCATAATTGTTGCATCGTATTTCTTTGCGAGTTCGACAATCTTCGGGAGTTTTGCCACGTCGCCTTCCATCGAGAATACGCCGTCGGTGACAATCAGCTTAACTTTGTCGGGGTCGCATTTCTGAAGTTGCTTTTCGAGCGACTCCATATCGTTATGCTTGTATTTGAGTGAGTTAGAGAACGAGAGGCGACGGCCTTCGATGATAGAGGCATGGTCTTGCTCGTCCCAGAGGATGTAGTCTTCGCGACCTGTAAGGCACGAAACAACGCCGAGATTGACTTCGAATCCGGTTGAGTAAATCATAGCATCTTCTTTGCCCACATATGCTGCCAAGCGAGCTTCGAGTTGTTTGTGGATGTCGAGAGTGCCATTAAGGAACGGAGAGCCGGCACATCCTGTACCGTATTTCTTGATGGCGGCAATGGCTGCTTCTTTGATTTTCGGGTGGTTGACAAGTCCGGTATAACAGTTCGAACCGAACATCAAAACTTTTTTGCCGTTGATGAGCACTTCGGTGTCTTGCTCACTCGAGATGGCGCGGAAATAGGGGTAAATACCGGCTGCTTTTGCCTTCTGCGGCTCATCGTATTTAGCTAACTTTGCTTGTAATCGCTTCATAGTTTATCGTTTCTCTATCGTTTTGGGTTATAAACTATCTGCTTGTTGTTTTTGCAGGCTGCAAATTTAATAAAAAAACTGTGGAAATCATCATATTTTTCAAAAAAAATGCACAATAGGCACAAAATGTGCACAATTTTCTTATTTTTCGTCAATATTTCCTATTGCCGATGTCTGCGCCGGCGTTCCGCAATTTTTCGGTTTCATTGTCTAAAAAGTGCGTTTTTGTGCGTTTTTGGCACTAGTTTAGGGCTAAAAAGGGCATTTGGTGGCAATATATTTTAAAGTATCATAAATATTTATTAAATTTGCGGTCTAAAATTTTTTATATGGAATTGACAGCAGCGCAATTGGCAGAGATGGTAAACGGCGTTGTCGACGGAGACGCGTCGACCCGGGTGTCGTCCTATTCAAAGATTGAAGAGGCAACCCCGGGGAGCTTGACCTTTCTGGCAAATGCCAAATACGAGCACTTTATCTACACTACGGGAGCTTCGATAGTGTTGGTAAAAAAAGACTTTCTTCCCGAGCAACCAATATCAGCAACGCTTATACGCGTCGATAACCCCTATGAAACGATAGCCAAGTTGCTCAATATCGCCGCACAATATATGACTCCCGAGCGTGTCGGCGTCGAATCGCCTTCGTATGTGTCGGAAGGTGTTGAGTTGCCCGACGACGTCTATGTCGGTGCGTTTGCCTACATCGGTAAAAATGTAAAGATTGGCAAAAGTGTAAAAATCTATCCGCAGTGTTATGTTGGCGACAACGTCGTGCTCGACGATGGTGTTACGCTCTATCCGGGCGTTACGGTCTATCACGGTTGCGTTGTCGGAAAGCGTTGCACAATCCATTCGGGAACAGTTGTCGGCGCCGACGGCTTCGGCTTTGCTCCCAACGAAAAGGGTGAATACACCAAGA
Organism: Candidatus Limisoma sp.; assembly: GCA_051872175.1. GTDB lineage: Bacteria > Bacteroidota > Bacteroidia > Bacteroidales > Muribaculaceae > Limisoma. The sequence continues at coordinate 1,638 of JBJEDP010000001.1, read as the reverse complement.
TTGCGCAAATCGGCAACGTCGTTATCGATGACGATGTCGAAATCGGTGCCAATACGACAATCGACCGCGCTACGATGGGTAGCACGCGCATCCGTCGCGGCGTAAAGCTCGACAACCTTATCCAGGTGGCGCACAACGTCGAAGTGGGCGAGCATACCGTCATTGCCGCTCAAACAGGTATTGCCGGCAGCGCAAAAATCGGTAGCCATAATATGATTGGCGGTCAAGTCGGCTTTGCCGGTCATATCACCATTGGCGACTACAATCAAATCGGTGCGCAGTCGGGCATTCATTCCAATCCCGGCAATGGCAAAGTGCTTTTGGGCTATCCGGCAGTCGATGCACGTCAGTTTATGAAGCAATCGGCTTACATAAAGAATCTCGGTGACCTTTATAATACCGTTCGTGAACTTAAAAAAGAAATCCAAGCATTGAAGGAAAAATAAATAATCTATATATGAAACAATGTACGTTAAAAGACTCGTTTGTCCTCAAGGGCAAAGGGTTGCATACCGGAATAGAAATCGAAGCGACATTCAAGCCGGCTCCCGATAACTATGGACGGAAATTCAAACGAATTGACATAAAAGGTTCAGAACCTATTGATGCACTTGCAGAAAACGTGTTCGACACGTGTCGCGGTACGGCAATCGCCGTCGGCGATGTCAAAGTCTACACAATCGAGCATGCCATGTCGGCTCTCTATGCTGCCGGCGTCGACAACTGCTTGATTGAGCTTACCGGTCCGGAAATGCCTATCCTCGACGGTAGCGCAAAACTAATCTCGGAGAAAATCGCCGAAGTGGGTGTCGTCGAACAGTCGGAAGACGCTTTGGTCTACGTTGTTCGCCAACGTCAGACAATCAAAGACGAAAACGGAATTTCGTCGATTCGCGTAGTGCCCGACAGCGATTTCAGCATCGATGTGATGATTGAGTTCAACTCTGTGGTTCTCGCCAACCAGTTTGCCACTCTCGAATCGCTCGACGACTACGTTAAGGAAATCTCATCGTCGCGTACGTTCGTGTTCGTTCGCGAAATCGAAGATCTCGTGCGCCACAACCTTATCAAAGGCGGCGACTTGAATAACGCTATCGTTATCTACGATTCGCCTATCGCTCAAGAAGAACTCGACCGCATTGCCGACTTGATGAATGTGCCTCACAAGAAGGTCTCGGAGTATGGCTTTGTCAACGACAGCGACCTCACGTTTAAGAACGAGCCGGCGCGCCACAAACTGCTTGACGTTATCGGCGACATGGCGCTAATCGGTCGACGCATCCAAGGTCGTATCATCGCTACTTGCCCGGGTCACACCATCAACACAACCTTTGCCAAGAAGATTCGTCGCGAACTCAAGCGCCAAGAAATTCAGGCGCCAATCTACGACCCGAACAAGGCTCCGCTGATGGACGTAAATCGCATCCGCGAACTCCTTCCGCACCGCTATCCCTTCTTGCTGGTCGACAAAATCATCGAAAAAACTGATAAATATATAGTAGGTATAAAGAACGTAACCGGCAACGAGCCGTTCTTCCAAGGTCACTTTCCGACCGAGCCGGTTATGCCGGGCGTGCTTCATATCGAGGCAATGGCGCAGACAGCAGGATTGCTCGTGCTTAGCGCTGTCGACGAGCC